>JBLMZW010000079.1:0-2609 GCA_050259035.1 Chitinophagales bacterium
TACAAAATATGGACACCGATACTGGCAGCCACGGCCAGGACCAGCCCCAGCATTCTCTCCTGGGAATAGCTGATCAGAAAAGAATTGAATATGACACAGGGGAAAATCAAATAGAGTGCCAGCAGGGAAAGAGTCTTACTGTCCTCAAACTTTAAAATACGGCATTTTTTTAAGATGTAGCCAAAAAGGATCATTATAAACATGGTGCCGATCTGCTTGACTAATAAAATACTGAGCTCCATACTGTCCTCTTTTCTGCTTCCGTTTTTACAAACAGGCTCTAATGTGTGGTAAATTCAATGATCTGGGAGCCAAAGCCAACGGCTTCTTGGTTCCCCAGTTTTTTATTATAACAGCACCAATACCCGGCGTCATAAGGAATAATTTAAGCAAATAATTGATATAAAAAGCCTGTCGCTCAAGACCTCAAAACAAATTCCAATAATTAAGCATCCACACCAACCCCACAACGGCCAGGGTAAATATACTATAGTGCACCCGGGCCATCCGCTCCCAGAATCCCTTCCGCCAGGCCAACACCGTTAAAGGCACCAGTAAACAGCAAAAAATCCCGATCAGGGTTGGCATTAAACCAAGTAATGCATTCGCTGGTACCGGCAGGTACGCTTCTTGGGGCAATTGGTAGACGGGATCGATGCTGGAAGAAAACAGGCTGGCGAATAAAATCAGAATGGTGATACTGGTGCAGATTCCGACCCTCCGGGCAACGGAAGGCCAACCAGAGTACTTAATTTTTCTCCCCTTGAACCAACCTGATATCAAAATGATCAGCCAATAAATAAGGGAACTGATTGTGATTAATATAATGATTACGGCTGCTATTGCGGTAAAACCCATCGTTGAATAAAATGGAGCTTTCGAATAGGTCATCGGGCCATCAGTGGTCAACATTATTCTGCCATTAGAATCGGTCTTAAAAACGATTCTATGAAACGGGCCAAAGGCATCCTGGGTTCTGCCGGCTCTAAGGTTCTGATACACGCCCGGCTTAATTTCAATAAATCGGTTGGTTTCACCGACATTGGTTGCCACCAGATATCCAGCTTTATTCACATCAACCTTGATGATACCCCCGCCTAATATACTGTTAATCTTCTCATCAGTGGTGACACTTCTCCGGTTCATCTGGTATTCGCCGGTATACTTCTTAGCCCTTTGCCGGCTGCCTTCGCCAGGCACTCTATTGGTTTGGGCTTTAACTGGATAATAGCAATCCATAAACTCCTGAAAAACCTCGGAATGAAGAAGATGGCTGCCCCCGCTGTAGGTAATAAAAATCCCGGTATTGGCTTCCGGCACCAGGTAAAGGCCGGTGTTATAGAGCATAGTACTTCCGCCATGAAAGAGCACCGTTTGGTTATTAAAGACCCCCTCCATGAATCCCAGAGTCATGCCGCCTAACGCCGGGTCATAGGTAAAGTGCTGCTCGTGCATGGTTTTTACGGTTGCTTCCTTAAGGATGCGGCCTCCGCTATTGGCACCGCCTGATAAATGAGCAATCATGAAATTAGCCATATCTGAGGCAGTGCTGCTCATACTGCCGGCCGGTTCCGGCAGGATGTATTCGAAACTTGCTTCTCTATACGACCCATTGACAAATCTATATGGTTTAGCCATTCGGGCAGACGAGTTTAATGCCGGAGGCTGTAGGTAGGTACTATTTTTCATATTCAGGGGAGTAAAAATATTTTTATCAACGTATTGGGAAAAGGACTGGCCGGATACCCTTTCTACAATGTAACCTGCCAGAGCGGTGCCATAATTGGAATAAGCCGCAACCTGACCAGCCGGAAATATCCTTTTCGGCTGATTGCTCTTAATATATTGATTCAGCGGTAGAATTCCATCGGCCGAGAGCCGGAAAAGCATATCAGGGTAATCTTCGAAACCGGGAGTGTGGGTCATCAAATGAGTCATGGTTATTGGCTCCGCGGTAGTCTTTGCGGGAGACTTTTCTAGCTGCGGCGGTATTTCAAAGTCTAAATACTTGTTAACATCCGCGTTTAGATCCAGCTTACCGGCTTCCACTAACTGCATTACTGCCGTCCAGGTAATCAATTTTGAAGTCGAACCGATACGGAAAAGGGTAGTATCGGCATCAACAGGAATATCGTTTTCAATATCAGCCAGGCCGAAGCCCTTCTTATATACAATTTGGCCATCCTTCACCACCGATACAGCGGCATTGGGAATATGATATTTCTCGATTTTGGACCTCATTGTATTATCAAAAAAGGCTTCTAAGCTGGTATCTTGAACGTTTATTCCGAATGCTGCAGGAGATAAAGATAAAATGTAGGTCATTAAAAGAATTAACAATGTAACGTGCTTAACTCTTTTATCCATTCCATTACCCCCCACTTTCGGCTTTTCACTTCAATTGCTGCTTACTTAGCCTGGCTGACTGGATTACATCGTCGGCTGCACTCGATAAAATATCCATTAAATTATCGATTTCGTAATCCGGGGGCAGCAGGCCGTTAGCCGCCATAACCGAAAGCCCTAACTGGAAAATCCTCATCTTCAGCAGGATGGTTTTCAGCTCCTCCGCGGTGAACCCTTCCAGTTCCGGGTCCTTTTTCATCCCT
>JBLMZW010000080.1:0-9736 GCA_050259035.1 Chitinophagales bacterium
GTATGTTATATTGTTAGATTATTTTGATGACGATAACATTGACATCGAATTAGGCCCCCGGATCAGAATTTCCAGCAGATCGCGCCAGCGCCCCACTGCCGAAACGGCTGCTGCCAAGTATGTATGGGGCGGTATTGATAATAGCAGTGTTTGTATTCATCTTTCTGCTATGAAAGACATATTAGAACATGCGGTATCATTTAAAGACCGTGAGGTCGGGGGGGTTCTTCTGGGATATGAATGCTGTAATCAACCGGTAGGCTCAATAGACTTAAGGCAGGCTATTAAGGCCAGTCATACTATAGAAAACCGAGCAAGTTTGACTTTTACTCACCAGACCTGGCTTGATTTAGATAGGGTAATAAAACAAAACAAAATGAATTGCGAGATACTGGGCTGGTATCATTCCCATCCGAGCTTTGGGATATTTCTCTCAGAATACGATCAATTCATTCACCGCCATTTCTTCTCGGGAGCATCCCAGGTGGCCATGGTAGTTGATCCAGTAGAAAAAACCGTCGGACTTTTTACCTGGGATAACGGGATATTGCGACCGGTTAAAGGGATTACAATCTATGCTTCTACTAAGGATTCCTGTTCTCAGATTCGTTCCGTTATTGCCGATTGGTTCTGGGTTGGATCCGGGAAACTAACCACACGGGAGGAGGGTTAGATATGGAAGGCAAAGAAGAGAGTACTATAGTTGTCGAGCTGAACGACCCGCTGATGGCACCTGACTCCGATGCCGTGGGTAACCCGGGGTTTAGCAGTGAAAGCCTTCGTATTCTTCCCGGGCTCACATCAAAGGGGAAGCAATCTAATCCCCCCAAAACCAATCTGACCCTGATTCTGCAGATAGGGTTAATAGCCGCAATGGGATCCTCATTAGCATGGGTTATCGGAGTACTCTTTTTCCTTCAGGACTCCACGTATTTTTATCCCTTTGCTTACGTTTTAAATGTCGCTCCTTTGTTTCCAGCCATACCGGGTGGATTAATTGGAATAACTTTGGGTTGTCTGCCAGGGCTTATGGATCGAAAATGGTCTAAAGCATTAACGGGGGCTGCTCTATGTATGCTTTTAGGGGTAGCTGCCGGCGCGATTGCCGGTATTACAGCTCAACTCGCCTACCTCTTGTTTGAAGCCTATCAGATTGAGAATCAAACTTATCAGGTTTTAATCAAGTCGGCCGCCTGGGCCTGGAACGGATTAATAATTGGGATCTGTCCAGGAATCATAGCAGGCAGCGGAGAGAAAATGTTTCGAGGAATGGTAGGTGGACTCCTGGGAGGTATTATTGGCGGAGTAATCATAAACGTTCCCTTTCAGATTTATCCCCTGCATCATGTTAACCTGGGTGTCGCCCTAGCAGTAATGGGATTCTGCATCGGGGCCGCTTACGGTGAGTCTCGAGATTAATACATTAGGGAGGTTAGTTCTATGGAATCTGATTGGGTGGGTAAAATCTGCCCCTATTGTCAGAGCCCCATTGAAGAAGGAACCGAGGTAAACATCTGCCCGAACTGTCAAAACCCACATCATCAGGAATGTTGGCAGGCCAATGGAGGATGCACCACCTTCGGATGCAGCAGCGCCCCGGTGGTAGGACCGACCGTCCGCCAGGAAGCCGGCTTTGTCCGCCGCAATTCACGAACCATACGGCCAGCCGGTCATCCCGAGGGGGTTATCTGCCCTTACTGCAATCAGGTGACCTCCAGTACGATAACCCGTTGTCAACACTGTCAGGGTTTACTTTATGCAGGTTTTTGGAACCGTTTCTGGGCCTGGAATGTAGACGCAGCCCTACTGGGAATAATAGGTTACCTGTTATTTATCATTGGTGTGATTTTTTCAGCTATATTGGCTGGTATTTTTAGTTCATCACCTAATTCAACGCCAAATATTGGGGACTTGTATATTGCCATATCTGTTATTTGTACTTTGCTTTTTTTGATTAGCCACTGGTTGTATTACGCTATATTCGAATGTTCTTCTTTACGCGCAACCCCGGGAAAGATTCTTTTTGGATTGGCTGTAACCAACTATGAAGGCCAAAAAATCACCTTTGGCAGAGCCAGTGCCCGCTTTTTTTCTTCCATCCTATCCAGTCTTTTATTGTGTATGGGATTCATATCTGCGGCCTTCACTCCCAGGAAACAGGCCTTGCATGATATTATAGCCCGCGCTGTTGTTGTTCGTTCTGTCCGGCCTAACGCCCAGGGCCAGGATGAAAACCAGCTGCGCCGTCAAGTCATAGGATGGCTTACCGGGCTTTCCGTTATCGCAGGCCTGGCATTTTTTGCGTTTATGGCTTATATGATAGGAACCAACATGCCAGGAGGGCTCGAGTGATAGGGCGTGAGAACTGACTGCGCTTATCCTGAGTTCTCAGTCATAACGCCCCGCTCATCAGCACCGCTCGGAGGACTTTCGCGCCATTATAACCCGAATTCAATTAAGTATCCTTCCCTAATCCATAAAGTAATAAGCGAAAATATTCATCGCTATCTGGGATTCTGACTTGTTTTCTACCGACTGTAATTGTTCCAGGGCCCGCCTGGCGAAAGCCAGGTATTCATTCAGGGAGACATCCCCCGCGGGAAGGTCTTTAAACATATGACCGGGTTGATTAGGCATAGTCCAGAATCTATTTGGCCCCCAGCTTTCCTGGGTCCATCCCTTCGCCCTCAGATACTCCTCTACCGGACCGGTGCCATTTATGAAATAACCCTGGATGCTATTTTCTTCTTCTATACTTTGTAGACAAATATTCATAACTACATCCCCCGTTCCTTACACCATTTCTTTAAGGGCTAGTGTTCCATCATCTCATAACGGTCCGGCGGCCCATCAAAATCCCGATCATTATCCATTCGGCTCCCGGAAAGATAGAGTGGTGATGTTAATATGGCTAAAATAATGGCACCTATTAATACCCCCACTAAAACCCGCGGTGTTTTATCGGGAATTAAATTGCGAAACATTGCCGTAAACTGTTTCCAATGCAGAACAATATGTACGATTACCAGAGTCCCCAGGGTATACGCCAGAGCCTCGTGGAACTCCCCCTTCATAAAAAAGATGCTCAGTATAATGACGAAAAGGATTAAATCAATTACTGTGTTTACCTTGGTTTTGTTCATGTGTCTTCATCCTCCCATGAAAGTTTTTGTAAATTTAGCTTAGCCTACAGGTTTTAAGTAACCGTAAACGGATTTTAAAATTTCTATTAAATCACATTGATATTTTTATTAATATTTTTCTCGTTATATAAGCCATAATTACGTCTGATTTTAAAAAAACTTAAAGAGTTATTTAAAAGGGTTTTATAAATGTTCGGTACAATAAAGATATTGATAACAACCTGGAGGATTATATGAACAAGCATGGATCCTTACGTTACAAGCTAACGATTTCCCATATATCAATGGTAGCCATCCCATTAATATTGTTTGGGCTTGTCGAACTATGGATTCATCTAATGGGATACAGCGGTTATTCAACCGAGATGGATGAAGCCCTGAATAGCAGCAGTATACTTGCCGCTAAAGTTGATGAGCAGATTAAGAACCAGCCGGACAGTCTTTTAAATAAAACATTTCTACAGCAATTGGACAAGATCGGAAGGCAAACTCACATTTTTGTAGTCATTAAGAAGAATACAACTTATGCCTACCTACCGGAGGGCTTCGACATGAGACGATTCCGGGATAAAGGAGCGGCTTACGAAGAGGATGCCCCCCGACACAAAGGCAAATCACCCGGCTACTATTTGATTCAGTACCGAGAATTTAATTTTAGCGATGGCAGCAGCGGAAGAGTATATTTCCTGTTTGATGAATTTAGCGAACGTACTCCTGATGAAGTTCTGTTTATTCTGGTCTTTTTGATTAGTTTGCTTCTAAATGTCTTAATAAGTTACCGTGTCTCTAAAAGCATAGTTACCCCCCTGGGAATGCTTAATGAAGCAACTGGGGAAATAGCCCGGGGAAATCTTGATTGTGCCATCCACTATTCTTCTCCAGATGAGTTAGGTGAACTATGCGATTCTTTTGACCAGATGCGCCAGCAGTTAAAAAAGGCCGACGATCTCAACAAACGTTATGAACTGAACCGCCGCCAGTTAATCGCGAATATTACCCATGATCTTAAGACACCGATAACCTCTATCCTGGGCTATATCCAGGGAATTATCGAGGGAGTAGCCAACTCACCCGAGAAAATGGAAAAATATACCCGAACTATTCAAACCAATGCAGTTGAAATGGATCATTTGATTGATGAGTTATTCCTTTTCTCCAGCCTGGATTTGAATCAGTTAGCATTTAACTTCGAATCAGTAAACATTGAAGATTATTTAAAAGATTGCTTTGAAGAAAAAGTATATGATCTAGAGCAGAAAGGCATCATTTTCCTCTATGAGCCTGAGTATACGAGCGGTAATCCGGTTCAGGCCGACCGCCAGAGGCTGCAGCGGGTAATTAATAATCTAATTCTAAACTCTCAGCAACACCGGGACCCTGACAAGGAAGTTTCTTTCATAAAGATTGTTCTGACCGAGAATAATGAAGAAGCTATCATTGAAATAAGGGATAACGGCAAAGGAATTCCTTTCGAGAGCCTTCCCTATGTTTTCGACCGGCTGTACCGGAGTGACCCATCCCGCAATCGCAAAATTAAAGGGAATGGACTGGGGTTATCCATCGCCAAGGAGATTATCGAGGCCCACGGCGGCAGGATATGGGCGGATAGCGGTGAAGGCTTCGGAACCAGTATTTTCTTTAGTCTAAAAAAGATTAATCCAGATAACCTGGCCAAAGATACCGGGGAGGCGGTTGAATGAAACACATATTAATAGTGGAAGATGATTTAAGCATCGCCGAGCTTGAAAAGGATTACCTGGAAATAGAAGGCTACAGCGTAGATATCGAAACCGATGGCAACAGCGGCCTTCTACGATGTCAAAATGATACCTATGATCTGCTTATTCTAGATCTGATGCTTCCGGGCCTGGATGGGTTCGAGATCTGCCGGAGAATTCGCAAGGTTAGTACAGTTCCCATTATTATGGTTTCGGCCAAATCAGAGGATATGGATAAGATTCGCGGTCTGGGTCTGGGGGCAGATGACTACATGACCAAGCCCTTCAGCCCGGTTGAGCTGGTGGCCCGGGTTAAAGCCCATATTTCACGCTATGAGCGTTTGTTAGGCCATAAGCCAGAGAACACAGATGACATTAAGATTAAAGGCGTCGTCATTAATAAGACCGCCCGCCGGGTGTTTCTGAATGGTCAGGAGTTAACCTTTTCCTCAAAAGAATATGATTTATTGGTTTTACTTGCTTCTAACCCTAACCGGGTCCTCAGCAAAGAACAGATCTATGAACAAATCTGGGGAGAGGAAGCCTATGGCGACCTGACTACGATTGCTGTGCACATACGAAAGATTCGAGAGAAAATTGAGAATGATCCTTCGAATCCTAAGTACCTGGAAACCGTTTGGGGAGTTGGATATCGGTTTACGGTTTAACGTGGATCATCTTCTTATAATTTCTTCTTCCTCCTCATAATTCCTTTATCCGGCTGTTCCCTATGCAGGAATTTTTTTATATTATGTCGAATAATAACGAATTCAGATTATTATTTGAGATCACACCAGCTTATATATGGTAAGCGTGTCAAAACGTTAATAGAGGTGAATTATCCTGGAATTATTAATGCCCAATGAATTGCATCTTAGAAAGTTTGTTGCTCCCGAGATTGTATTCGGGGTAGGTGCCAGGCATCTGGCGGGTCGCTATGCTCAAAATCTCGGAGCCCGAAAAGTCTTAGTGGTAACCGACCCCGGCATCATAGAAGCCGGTTGGACCAAACAAGTTTTGGATTCTCTTGGGGATGTAGGGGTTCCATATGCCGTTTTTGATGGTTTAACTCCTAATCCGAAAACCCATGAGGTAATGGCCGGCACCGAATTTTACCGTAAAAACCGTTGCGACGTTATAATAGCAGTCGGCGGTGGCAGTGTAATCGACTGCGCTAAAGGGATCGGAATTGTGGATTCTAATGGGGCTCATATAGCGACTTTTGAAGGAGTCGATAAAGTAGGGGTACCTATAGCGCCCCTGGTTTGTATCCCGACAACCGCCGGAAGCTCTGCAGATGTCTCCCAATTCGCCGTAATAAAGGATCCGAACCGTAAATCTAAATTTGCGATTGCCAGTAAAGCTCTGGTGCCAGACGTTGCCCTGATTGATCCAATTACTATTACCACCATGCCACGTTATCTGAGTGCCTGCACCGGTCTTGATACTTTGACCCATGCTATAGAAGCATTTGTTTCCAATGCCAGTTCCCCTTTAACTGATATCCACGCTTTAGAGGCTGTCCGGTTAATATCCGAATACCTGTTGCCATCGTTGGAAAACCCCGATGATATTGTTATTCGAAGTAAGGTTATGCTGGCCACCATGGAGGCGGGTTTGGCTTTTTCAAATGCCATTTTGGGCGCGGTGCATGCCATGGCTCATGCCCTGGGAGGGCTTATGGAACTCCCCCACGGCGAATGCAATGCAATATTACTGGAATCAGTTATTGACTTTAATTATTCATCGGTGCCGGATAGGTATGCCAGTATCGCTGAAGCAATGGGTATAGATATCTCCGGTATGACTGTAGCCGAGTTGAAGACCGCCCTTTTATCAAAAATCAGAGATATTCGCATACGGGCGGGAGTTGTTCGAGGGTTAAAAGATATCGGAGTCGAACCGGCGCATATTTCTGAACTCTCTGCAAAGGCGCTGGAAGATGTATGCATTGCCACTAATCCAATTAGTCCAACTTTGACCGAAGTAGGAGACATATTTTATGCCGCCTTATAACGATGATTCCCGTCGCCAAGAGAAATTACGCGAACAGCTAATAGGGCTCGGCGAACGATCATTGCGAAAAAGCTATTACGCAGAACTGCAGCAAAGCATGGCAGTCTTGAAGCGATTCCGGGCCCTAGTTGATATGAGTTTCGACCTTATATTCCTGGTTGATTTCCCTTCGGGCAATATTGTAGACCTGAATCAATCGGCCTGGCATCAATTGGGATACGAAAAGGATAATATTCTTCAAACATCATTAAATATTTACCTTTTCAGGACTGATACCTCTGAACCATTTCTTTCTACTCTGCCGACTTCCCTTTTGAAGAGCGAGGCTACCTATCAGGATACTACTGTTGCGGTTTTTCACCGATGTGACGGCAGCCATATTCCGGTGGAAGTATCATTAAGCCTGGTATCATTTGAAAACGCCAGGTATGTCGTGGTAGTGGCCCGAGATGTTACTGAACGAATGCGGGCTCAGGAAGAAATAAAGCAAGCGAATCTTCTGCTGGAACAAAAGGTGGAAGAAAGAACAGCGGTTTTGTTGCAGTTATCCGAATCATTAAAGGCAGAGATCGTCGAACGTAAAAAGGCTGAAGAGCAGCTGAGATTTCTTGGTCTGCATGACTACGCTACCGGGCTCTATAACCGTGCCTACTTTTCCGAGGAAATGCGCCGGCTCGATGCCGGCAGGCATTATCCGGTCAGCATCATAATGTGCGATGTCGATGGATTAAAAATAGTAAACGATGCTCTGGGGCATGAGTCTGGTGATGCACTGCTGTTGGAAGTCGCGAATATATTGCGGGCCGGGGTTCGCAAAGGTGACGTCGTGGCCCGGGTCGGCGGTGACGAGTTTGCCATTCTGATTCCCCATAGCAGTATTAAGGACGTCGAGGTTATAGCCAAACGAATTGAGGCTTTAGTTCTTAAAACCAACAAAAGCAATAGAAAACTCCCTCTTAGTATTTCACTAGGTTACGCTACGAGTTTCGATAAGAGTAAAAGCATGGACGAACTATATAGGGAGGCAGATAACGATATGTATAAGGCCAAGGCGCTTCATCGGCAAGCCTCGATGGGAGTCATATTTAAGACTATCAGACGCACTTTAAAAACCAAGGACTTCGGAAGAGGGCATGCACTGCACCTTTGGGTACAGGCCAGGAAGCTGGCCAAAGCCATGGATCTGCCCAATACGAATATCAGGTTGCTGAAAGCCTTAAGTGAATACCATGATCTTGGCAAACTGGTTACCAGTGATCATATACTTATGAAACCGGGTCCGTTGACCCCGGAAGAGCGTGAGGAAATCAATGCGCACTGCGAAAGCGGCAGACGCATTGCCCAGGCCGTTTTGCCCCTGGCCCAGATATCTGATTTAATTTATAAACACCATGAACATTGGGACGGGAATGGATACCCGGCAGGATTAAAGGGTGAGGAAATCCCATTGGAATGCCGGATACTGGCTATTGTTGATGCCTACGACGCTATGACCGACCAGCGTCCGTACCGTAAACCGGTTACCCGGGAGGAAGCTATAACCGAGTTGAAGGAAAAGGCCGGAACCCAGTTTGACCCCCAACTGGTTGGACTCTTTATAAGTATTCTAGAGGCCGAGGATTAGACAAGTCAGAAGGGGAAAAAGACCGCCCCGTTCATACTTAGAAAAGCCCATAATATGAGCAGCCCGTATCACTTTTTTTAAATGATACGGGCCTGTTTTTCAGAATTTGACTCTTTAAAGGATACTTTCGAGCTAGCCTCTCATCAAAAAATCAATTCAACTGATAAAATCCAATATTATCAGACTCTTCGTCCTCCATGATACTATCACTCCAGTCGGTCTTTACTATAAGATATCCGGGGTCCGTACCCAGCATAGTTTTAAACTTTAGTTTCTTCACCTGTCCGGCCTTCAGGCTGCTGATCTTCTTCATTCCCACCACAACATCCCCGGAATCTAGCACGGCATCGGTGGATAAATAAAACCGGGTTTCTATATTCTTAGCTGTACCCTGACCGGTGTTAGTAACCTCGGCCGAAACCGTAGTCTTCTTGCCCGACACCCTGGGCTCTGCAGCAACTGAGCCTACTACCAAATTGGAAGCAACATTGGCAAACGTACCTTCAACCAGATTCCCCGGTGTAGCCTCATAGGCACCCTCCTCGGCTTCTAGGGTCAGGCGATACGTATACTCGCCGGTCAAGACAGGATCGGGAATGTTTACCCTAATCCTCATCTTTTTGGACTTCCCTGGCCTAATCTTTGATACTTTTGTATTTTGGAATATTTCGTACCAGCCCCCATTTTTCAAATAAATCATACCCGTTATGTAACTGATACCCGAAGTCGCTAGCCCCCGGTTAGTAATAGTGACCTGAATTGTGGCCTTACCCGCATTCATGGTCGGTACCGGAGTCATTACCGGCGAACCAAGGCTAAGATCGGCGTAATTACCCACATAAACCAGACAGGTACGGGTCTTGCCCCCATCAACAGTAGTTACGGTAATGGTAGCTGTTCCTTCGCTAACCGGAGTTACTACCCCATCATCGACTGTTGCCACAGAAGGGTTGTCACTGCTCCAAGTAACCTGTTTATTCGTCGCATTCTCGGGGAGAAAAGAAGTCTTTAGAGTATAGCTCTCTCCCCCGGGGAGAAGAGCCAAAAAGCCTTGATTCAAATATACATAATCGACCGGTATATCATCTGTCAGCGCAATAACCCGGTCAGCACTAAAGGGAATCATCCATAGCCTGTTTCCATCGAAAACCCCGCCTATGAATGAATCACTGCCATAGGTCTTCTCATAACCCTGGGGCCAGGTGTTATAACGGTGCATTTCCCCGGTATCCTTT
>JBLMZW010000081.1:0-3906 GCA_050259035.1 Chitinophagales bacterium
CTGGAGGATGGAAGAGTCATTAAGATGAACAATGCATATAGCCAGAGCACGGGTTATAACGAAGAATTTGCCAAGGATAAAACATCAATAGAGTTGGGATTTTGGACCTATCCTGCTGAACGGGATCTTTTCAAACAAATGATTAAAGATAATAAATCTGTTCGAGACATGGAATTTCACTTTTCTACAAGTACAGGAGAACACAGGTTGGGGTTAATTTCCGGAGAAGGTATTGATATCAACGGCGAACCCTGTATAATCAGTGTGCTAATGGATATCACCGAACTGAGAAAAATGGAATTTGAAATGGACCGCCTGGATCGCCTTAACCTGGTAGGAGAAATGGCGGCAAGCATTGGTCATGAAATCAGGAACCCCTTGACCACTATACGAGGTTTTATCCAGTTTATATGGGAGAACGAGAATTACCAACAAGAGAAAGACTATTCTGATCTCATGATCGAAGAAATCGACCGAGCCAATTCTATTATCACCGAGTTCCTTTCTTTGGCCAGAGACAAGATGGTGGAATTAGAGCCAACAGATCTTAATTCGATAATTATTAAGTTACTGCCGTTAATTCAGCCTAAGGCTCTCAGTCACGATCAGAACATAAAACTAGAGTTTTCTGATCTTCCTGACCTGCTGCTTGATAAGAAAGAAATTCGCCAGCTAATACTCAATCTGGTCAATAACGGGCTGGAAGCTATGTCCTCGCCCGGAAACGTTACCATACGAACGTTTATCGAAGATGAACAAGTGGTGTTGGCGGTACAGGATCAAGGTCACGGGATAGAAAATGAGTTGATGGATAAGCTGGGCACCCCTTTCTTGACCACCAAAGAGCAAGGGACCGGATTGGGACTGGCCGTTTGCTACAAGATAGCTGCCCGGCATAATGCTAGAATCGACATAGATACCGGCTCAGCCGGCACGACTTTTTACGTTAGGTTCTCAAAGTTATAAGCCGCCAGGCTTTCGCCTGGTTGCCGGGCTGGAGCCCGGCGTTCCCAGTCCAATGGAATTGTGAAAAGTGAGACGTTAAACGTAAGAGGGAAAACGTTGCCGGGCTGGAGCCCGACGTTCCCAGTTCAACGCAATAGTGGAAAGTGAGACATAAGACATTAAATGAAAGAGGTCTCAACGTTTAACCTATAAACCTCGATTCGCCAGGCTTTCGCCTGGTTGCCGGGCTGGAGCCCGGCGTTCCCAGTTGTAACCTGCGTCATTCAGGGGCTCCGGGCTGGAGCCCGTCGTTCCCATTCTTTATTCCGCATAGGTCTCTCCATTTCTCTATTTTTGTTTTCCATAGAAAATATTGCACTTAGATAAGAGACAAAAGAATATGATTTACAGGTCGGTTTTCAATAATCTATTATGGTAATATCATACATTAAAGGGAGTTTATTTCTTTGATGAGATGTACTGCGGTCAAAACTGATTTTGACAACCAATTCTTTTTTGTCGTCTATGCCAGTTCCAGGGCGGAAGAAATGGCTGCCTGGGGATGGAGCCAGGAAGAACAGCAGAAGTTTTTGCACATGCAGTACCAATGTCAGCAGCGTTCTTATCAAATGCAATATTCTCATTTGGAAAGCAGTCTAATTACATCGGACGATCAACCGGCAGGGCGTCTAATAACAGCCAAGACAGAAGCCGGAATAGTTCTAGTTGACATTAGCATTTTACCGGAGTTTCGCAACCATGGATTGGGCTCCAGTTTGATACTAACCCTACAAAGTGAAACCCCAGCCAGCGAATCTTTGCGTTTGTCAGTATTAAAAAGCAACCCGGCCTTAAGGTTGTATAAACGCCTGGGCTTTCAAGTCCATGAAGAGAATGAAATGTATTTTACTATGAAGTGGGAAAACCCAGGATAACAAAAACCATCTTGGTAAAGAAGGATGTGATATTATGAGCAACTGATCACCTTTCGCAAAAGCCTGACCTTAACAGTCTAGAACTGCAATTTGATTTCGTCATTCGATGAATCTCACCATACACTACTACGCGACCCAATTGTCTGTACCTTTTCATTCCTTCAAACCGCATAGGCTTTTACTTGTCTATTTTCCAGAAAAATTTATGAATCCATTTACATGTAATCCACTAATTCAGAGGAGGGTCAATTATGTCTGATCCATACTTAGGTGAAATAAGAATGTTCGCCGGGAACTATGCACCGTTGGACTGGGCCTTGTGCAACGGCCAACTTCTTAACATTTCTCAATATTCTGCGTTGTTTAGTTTAATAGGTACTTATTATGGAGGAGACGGTACCACCACTTTCGCCTTGCCCGATCTACGCGGGCGTGTTCCGGTTGGCCAAGGGCAAGGGCCAGGTCTAACTAATCGGACCATGGGACAAATGGATGGTGCAGAAACAGTAACCCTAACAGTAAGCAACCTTCCAACCCATTCCCATGCGGTTATGGTTAACAATTCCGCCGGGACATTATCCAGCCCTAGCGATGCCGTCTGGGCATCCAATGTCAGTCAGTACTCCACCGCCTCCCCCGATGGACAAATGAGTTCTGCTGCTATTACTTCCAGCGGCAGCAGTACAGCTCATGAAAACATGATGCCCAGCTTCTGCATTAATTTCGTTATTTGTCTTAATGGTATATTCCCTAGCCAAGGTTAGGTTTCAACTTAAAGACAAAAGGAGGTTATCATATGGCAGATCCATTTTTAGGCGAAATCAGGTCGTTCGCCTTTGGTATAGTCCCAACCGGTTGGTACCTTTGCGACGGGACTCTACTGCAGATAAGCCAATATTCTGCCCTGTTCTCTATTCTAGGAACGACCTATGGCGGTAATGGCACCACCACCTTTGCCCTGCCGGATTTACGAGGTCGGACACCAGTTCATGTGGGCAACGACATAGCCCTTGGTCAATCCACCGGTGAGGAAAATCATGTATTGACGATGAGTGAGATGCCGTTGCACAGCCACCAGGCCAGGGGCAGCTCGCAAACCGCCGACAGTAAAACTGCCCAGGGCAACGTTTGGGCCAGTTCGGATCAGCATCCCTATTCAGCTTCAGGTAATGCCGCCAATAATCTGGACTTAGCATCAACCGGGGCATCCCAGGGACATCAAAATATGCAGCCCTATACTGTGATCAGCTATTGTATAGCCATTTTTGGGATTTATCCACCTCGATCTTAATAAAGGAGGGTTTCATATGGGAGATCCGTATATTGGAGAAATCAGATTATTTACCGGCAACTACGCCCCGTTGGGATGGGCTTTCTGCAACGGGGCTCAGCTCCCGGTGCAGCAGTATCAGGCTCTATATGCGGTTATTGGCAACACCTATGGGGGTAACTCAACCTATTTTAACCTGCCTGATCTGCGGGGGAAGGCTGCCCTTCACCAGGGATCCGGGCCAAACTTAACCTCGCGAACAATCGGTCAGAGTACTGGTGTTCCAGTCGTTTCTTTGACTACTAACAATCTGGCCAACCATACTCACGCCGCCAACTGTAAAAGCACCCCTGATTCCGCCACCCCTAATGGGACCATATGGGCAAGCACTTCCGGAAGGACTGGGATAGCAGTGTATAAAAGTACGGCTGATGTGAATATGAATGCCGAAATTGTGCAGCCCGTGGGAGGCACTAGTTCCCACAATAACAGGCAGCCATGTCTGGGTTTGAATTTCATAATAGCCATGGAAGGCATCTTCCCGGTTCGTGAATAACAACTACTCAACGAAATTAGTAAAATAGACTAGCGAATGTTCCTGATTTAAGGAGGTTGTTATGGTCCAAAGGCTGAAAAAATTTATTCTGTTGATCTCGATCTTATCAGTTATACCGGTGTTGATAATAAACCCCCAAGCATTTGGAGACAGCATCATAGCATCCGCCGACAAACAAATTGACGCTACCGGAGCCTGGA
>JBLMZW010000082.1:0-9552 GCA_050259035.1 Chitinophagales bacterium
TCTCGGAAAACATCGAAAGCCACCGCTCCCACAACTCGACCATTAATTTTTAATGGGAGCCGGTTGACCACCATGGTCTCACCGTGCAGGTTCCAGACATCGCCGATGTTGGCTACTCCAGTTTGCAGTGTCTCCATCATTTTCGTTCCCGGGATTATATCCTCAACCGGGAGGCCTATGACCTCCGCCGGGTCAGTGTAACCGAGGGCTTCGGCATAATTACGGGTAATTGCTGCCAAATGCCCCTCCGGATCCACAATTATAAATCCTTTAAATGACGCCAGGGTTTCCTCCAGCAACTTGTAAAGAGTCTGTACTTTCATAAGCACACCCTCCTATTCCAGCTACAGCTAAAAGTAGAAACTGTAGAAATATTCTACAGGATAAATAAACCAATTACTACATTAATACATGGTTTTAAAGAAAAATTAGATAATCGGGACCAGGAGTTATCAGTCAAAGGACCGGGAATTTGTGTAGAATGAAAGAAAGACACCGGAACAAGATATGCTTATCTATTAATTAGAGGAGAAACGATATGAAGAGACCAGACCAAAAACATATAACAAAACTATTCCTGATCTTACTATTGCCGGGCGGTTTCTTGTTATCAGAGATTACTTCGGGCTTTCCGTCTCTAGTCGAAAAATATTATTCCCTAGGGGCCGACAAGCTCTTAATACAATTCCTTAGTTATGTCACCGGTATAATCCCCTTCTCTCTGGCTGAAATCTTGGTGATCTCTCTGGCCTTTTATGTTCTGTGGAAAATTATACAGATCATTTTGCTTTTTGGGCGCAGGAAATTAACCTTCCGAAAAATAGGGGTTTGTTCCTTAAACCTTTTAGTCATTGTAAGTTTGCTTTATTTTTCTTTCGTTATTATTTGGGGACTAAATTATAACCGAATGACTTTCGCCCAAATAGCAGGCCTTAAAATTAGTCCGGCCTCGACCGAAGAACTGGCCCATCTCTGTGAAACCCTTATTGATAGAACTAATACCCTGCGGGCTGAGGTAAACGAAGACCATAAAGGAGTAATGCGGTTATCCGATAAAGAAAAAGCTTTTACCCGGGCCTATGCTGGGTACCACAGGGCAGCTCTAGTTTATCCTCAGTTGAATGGAGACTTTGGTCAGGCCAAAGGCATAATATTCAGCGAAGCCATGTCTTATGCAGGTTTATCTGGAATATTTTTTCCCTTTACCGGAGAAGCCAATGTGAACATGGATGCACCTGAATGTTTCCTACCCTGTACGATCGATCATGAGATGGCCCATCAAAGAGGCTTTGCCCGGGAAGACGAAGCCAATTATATCGCTTATTATACCTGTCGTCTAAACCCGGATATAAACTTCCAATATTCAGGCTATCTGCTCGCTTTAGTCAACTCGATGAATTCACTTGAAAGGTATGACCCTAAAAAATACGCCCAGTTAGAAAAACGTCTCGATGTTGGAGTGAAGAGAGACCTGAGTGACTTATCGACATATTGGACTAAGCATGAAGGGGTATTAGAAAGGCTTTCGTCCGGAGTTAACGATTTTCACTTGAGGTTAAATCATCAAAATGCCGGAGTCTACAGCTATGGCCGGATGGTAGATTTATTAATTGCGGAATCACGCACTGAACATCTTCAAGAGACTTCTAAAAGGTGATTAAACCTAAATCAAATCGAACTGACAGCCTGCTTGCCTGGAAATCCTACGTAACCGGTTGCCAATAATATTCCGGTAAGCACCAGGGTCACGCAGATATTCCTCCAATACCGGCAAATAGTCTGGGAAATTCTTAATATAAATGGCCTTAAGATTGGCCACCGCGGTAGGATACGGGTTCAAGGAATCAATAAGTATCTCCTTAATTCCAGTCTGTTTAAGTTGCTTGAACAGTTGATCCAATGATTCGTCACTGTCGGATAACCCTGGCAGTAGTGGGGCAATAAACACCCAGACCGGGATGCCGTTGTCAAGTAACTCTCCGGCTGCCTCCAGGCGTTGTTGGGGCAGGGATGCCCCGGGCTCGATAACCTGTGCTGCATTCGGATCGGTGGTAGTAATAGTAAAGCCGACTTCACAGCCCTGGAGTTCCCGCAGAATAGGGATGTCTCTTGAAACCAGGGCCGATTTGGTTAAAATGTTTACTTCCAGTTCCGGGTGGCGGGAGAGAAGTTCTAAACAGGAGCGAGTAATTCTATAACGGAACTCAGCCGGTTGATAGGTATCAGTAACGGACCCCAGTATAACCCGTCCTTCCCGGCGTACTCGACCGTTCAATTGCTTGTCTAAAACCAAGGGGAAGTTAATTTTAACATCCAGGAACTGGCCCCAGCCCTCCCGGTGACCGGAGAAACGGCACATAAATGAGGCATAACAGTAGGCGCAACGATGGGAACATCCGACATAGGGATTGATACAGAACTGATAGCCCGGAATCCCGGTTTTGGTCAATGCTGATTTACAGAGTATCTCTCTTAGAACAATATCTTCAGGCACCGCTTCCCCTCCTTTAACCCTAGTGTTCCTACTCCATGTTAAACCTTCTGAATCGAGTCTGGCAATGCAGTATGCACTTCGCATCAAACCATTTTCACCTGCAAATGATAAAAAACTATGGCTTAGTATGCTTCAAAGTATATAATGCTCCTAAGACGACACCGGAGAAATATAACTGCTGTGGAACTAGCGGGCATACGTGCAGGTAAGGAGAGATAATCATGCTGGAATTACCGGAAGCCGTAACCATAGCTCGGCAAATTCATGAAAACATAATCGGAAAATCAATAGTAAAAGTAGAAGCTGCTAGGAGCCCCAATAAATTTGCCTGGTACAATGGCGATCCCGATGATTATCAGAAAATGCTTATTGGAAGAACAATCAATAAAGCAAATGCATATGGAGGTATGGTTGAGGTTAAAGCCGAAGATGCAACCATGTTATTCTGTGACGGGGTCGGACTCAGGTTTCACAATAACCAGGAGAGTATTCCCAAGAAACATCAACTGCTTATTCAGTTTACGGATGGAACTGCCTTAAGCGCATCAGTGCAAATGTATGGCGGCCTCTGGTGTTCTCTTAACGGAAAATTTGACAACCTCTATTATGCAATTGCTCAACAAAAACCCTCACCCTTATCCGGAAAATTCAATGAGGAATATTTTGAACAAATAATTAACCTTTCAACCGTGCAGAAGGTAAGTGCCAAGGCTTTTCTGGCGACCGAGCAGAGATTTCCCGGGCTGGGCAACGGCGCTTTACAGGATATTCTCTGGAATGCCAGAATTCATCCCAAGACTAAAATAAACTCCCTCTCCCGGGAACAAAAAAACCAATTGTTTATTAAGGTTAAAACCGTTTTGGCGAAAATGGTTAAACAGGGTGGACGGGATACCGAAAAAGACCTCTTTGGAAGCCCGGGGGGCTACCAAACGGTGATGAGTAAGAATACTGCTGGCCAATCCTGCCCCGAATGCGGAACCTTAATTCAAAAAGATAACTATTTGGGAGGAAGCGTGTATTACTGCGCCAACTGCCAGGTAATATAAAGGAGGGACCGATTAATGGGAAAGGCTATTGATTTTGACGATGTGGCCGACATTTATGATTATTACGTTAATACCACCCTGGACTTCAACTTCTTCCAGGAACAATTCAAAAATACGGAAGGGCCAGTTCTGGAACTGATGTGCGGTACCGGCCGAGTTTCATTGCCCTTGCTGGAGCACGGTATCAAACTCACCTGTGTTGATTATTGCGGAGAAATGTTGGATGTGTTTCAAGAAAAATTGAAACAAAAGGGACTGGACGCCGAGTTAATCCAAGCCGACGTTCGTTATCTTGATTTGGGCCGTAAGTTCAATGCCATTTTCATTCCGTTCAATTCATTCATGGAGTTAATAGGGGAGATGGACCAGATTGCTGCTCTGAAAAGAATACATCAACATCTAAATGATAAGGGAATTTTCGTGTGCACCTTACATAATCCTTCGCTGAGAACCCAACTTGCCACCGGAGAAAAGGTTCTACGAGGAGAGTTCGCACTACCGGGTAATAAAAAACTGGTCCTTCATTCAATTGAAAAACAAGATCAGGTAAACCATCTTATCAAGGGAACTCAGTTCTTTGAGATTTATAGTGAACAGGGGGAACTGGAGCTTGAGCGCCGGTTGGATATTAAATTCAGCCTTATAGAACAGGATATATTTGAGAAAATGATTGAGAATACAGGATTTACTGTTATGGGTCTTTATGGCGACTACAACATGGGGGACTTTAATGATGAAACCAGTCCGTTTATGATTTACCGGCTGGAAAAGGGCCCGGATAATAAAGCTATGTAATCGGAATTAAGAACAGAAAAACATAATGCTAAATTAATGTTGATTACTGCGTTCCTCCACTCTCTTGCCCAGATAAGCACGTTGAACTCGGGGGTCAGATAACAGTTCATGCGCCGAGCCGCTAAGAACCACTCGTCCCCGATCTAAGACATAAGCCCGGTCTGCGATATTTAAAGCAGCTCGAGCATTTTGTTCCACCAGCAAAATGGTTGTACCTTGCTCCCTGAGGCGTACCAGCATGTTCATAATTTCATTCATAACCATTGGAGCCAGTCCCACGGATGGCTCATCCAGCATCAGCAAACGCGGCCGTGAAATTAATCCCCTCCCAATGGCCACCATCTGCTGTAAGCCTCCGCTAAGATTACCCGCCAAATCCTTTTCTTTACCATATAGGACAGGAAAGAGGGCAAAAATTTGATCTATATCTTTCTTAAGCAAATGATGATCACGTTTGTAACGATGGTATGCCCCCAGCAACAAATTGTCCGTAACACTCATGTTGTAGAATAACTGACGCTGCTCAGGAACCAGGGTAATGCCTGCCCGAACTATTTCTTCCGCACCCATTCCGGTTAACTCTCGCCCCTCAAAAAATATCTGTCCTCGCCGGGACGGGAAAATACCGGCCAGGGTTCCCATAAGTGTGCTTTTTCCGGCGCCGTTGGCTCCAATAATTGCCACCAACTCACCTGGTTTAACTTCAAGGGTTGCACCTCGCAGGGCCATAATATGTCCATGATAAGTAACCAGCTGTTTCACATGCAGCATTTACTGTTCCTCTCCCAGATAGGCAGCTATAACCAAGGGATCTTGTTGGATTATATCAGGCGGTCCCTCGGCGATCTTTTTGCCGAAATCCAATACTATTATATTGTCGGCCAGGTTCATGACGGTATCCATATCGTGCTCTACCAGCAGAATACTGGTTCCTTGCTCTTTTAGCCGCATAATTAATTTCTCCAATTCGCGGGTCTCACCCCCGGTCAGCCCCGCGACCGGTTCGTCCAGGAGCAGCAGGCCCGGTTCTACAGCCATAGCGCGAGCGACTTCCAGCAGACGCTGTTGCCCGAAAGGTAGGGTGGCCGCAGGTTGCTCCGCCAGATAAGACAGACCCACCTCGTTTAACATGTTCATAGCGTATAATCGGGTATCCTGATCCTCGCTACGGCTTAGAGGCGACCGAATGGCTGCACTTAGTAACCCGGTATTAGTGCGGATGTGGCGTCCTACCATGACGTTTTCTACCACTGTCATATTTCCGAACACCTGAAGGTTCTGGAAAGTTCGGGCTATCCCCAGGGCAGCGACCTTATTGGCCTTTACTCCTAATGTAGATTGCCCCTTGAAAATCACCTCACCGGTTGAAGGCGGGTAAACTCCTGAGATTATATTGAACAATGTAGTCTTGCCCGCCCCATTGGGACCGATAAGAGCTGTGATTTCTTCAGTCTTTATGGAAAAAGAGACATCATCTACTGCCAGAACGCCGCCGAAACTCTTGGTTACACTTTGAACGTCCAGCAGATTCACACCGATTCCTCCCATACATCTTCGCAGGCCTCTCTAATATTTTGGTAAGCCGGGTTCCCCCGCCGTTCCAGGCGATCAGCCACCCCTCGGAAAAGTCCCTCCGGCAGAAAAATCATGATTACCGTCAGAATAAGCCCGAAGGCCACTATTTCGAACTCCCCGCCGGCTCCAGGAATCAACCGGGGGATCGTTTCTTTCAATATTTCAGTAATAGCGGTTACAGCCGTGACCCCGAACAACGGACCCCAGATGCTGGCTATCCCACCCACTACCGCCATAAGTAAAAATTCCATAGACATCTTGAACCCGAAAGGAGACGGGTTTAGTACCGTAATATAATGTGCGTACAGGCTTCCGGCTAGGCTGGCGAAAGCCGCGCTCAGTACAAATATCTGTAGTTTTACGGCAGATGTGTCAATCCCCATGGCTTCAGCCGCTACTTCAGAACCATGAATAGCCTTCAAAGCCCGTCCGATACGCGAATTAACAATGTTGCTGCAGATAAATATGGTGGCCATAACCATAAACCAGACCAGATAATAAAAACGGAAATCACTATTAAACGAAAAACTCCCAAAAGAAAGATAGGGGATGCCGGTCAAACCCGATGGTCCACCAGTTAAAACTGTCGCCTGCATAAAGAATATGTAAACAATAATACCGAACCCCAGTGTTGCCAGGGCCAGATAATGCTCTTTTAGTTTCAAAGTAGGAATCCCTATACCCCAGGCGATAATCATAGTAACCAGGGCAGCCAGGATCATAGCCAGCCAAGGATTCATTGCCATTTTTACAGTTAAAATAGCTGATCCATAAGCTCCCAGCCCGTAGAATGCGGCATGTCCAAGGGATATTTGCCCGGCATAACCCATAAGCAAGCACAGACTAATAGTTACTATGGCATAAATACCGATAAAAACCATAGTGCTCAAAATGTAAAGGCTGTCAATCAACAAAGGCAGCAGCCCAACGGCCAAAACCACGAAAAATGGCAATATCCGTCTCATACCCGTTTTCCTCCCATGTTATTTAAGAGACCGGTGGGACGGAAAATTAATATGACAACCAAAATTAGAAATGCGATGGCATCATTATATCCCGAAGAAATATAACCGGCTCCCAGGGACTCGGAAATCCCAAGAATCAACCCACCTATAAGGGCGCCGGGTATACTGGTCAAGCCTCCTAACACCGCGGCAACAAAACCTTTAAGGCCCAGCATCAGTCCCATATCGTAACCGGCCAAAGTAATGGGAGCAATAGTCCCCCCTGCCAGAGCAGCAATGGCGGCAGAAAGAGCAAAGGCCAAAAGGGACATGCGGCGCGGATTTATGCCCATAAGCCGGGCGGCATTCTTGTTGACCTCACAGGCCTTAACCGCCTTGCCGGTATATGTACGCTCAAAAAACACGTGCAAGAGTAAAAAGCAAAGCGCTGTGGCAAACAATATCCACAAGCCCTGTTCAGGAATTCTAATTTCCATGAACTGGCGCATTCCCCCTGAAGTAAATGCCGGAAGGCTATAAGGATCGGTACCCCATACCAGAAGGGCTGTCCCCCGGATGGCTACCGAAACACCCAGGGTAATAATGATAAAGGTGACCAGGGATGCGTTGCGTGCTGGCTGAATGGTTAATCGTTCCATAGCCATTCCCGCTATAGTCACCAAAGCCATACTCCCTAAAAGGGCTGCCGGCAACGGTATTCCTATGTCATGCAGCCACACCCCCAGCATGGCTCCCAGCATAACGAATTCACCCTGAGCAAAATTGATTATCCCGGTTACGTTATAAACAATAATAAAACCGGCGGCAATCAGAGAATATATGCTTCCTATAATAATTCCCATCATTAACAGTTGCAGCAATTGGGTTAAATCCATAAGCATCCTCCATTTACGCACCAGGGTCTCGATCACTCGAGACCCCGTTCAAACCTGTGAATGATCAAGTAATACCAGCTACTTTTCGAGAATCGCCCATTTCCCATCCTGGATTTCAATCAAGACCAGAGACGATTTATCAATTCCGCAATGATCGGAAGGAGACATTTTGAATACCCCCGAAATACCCGGAGTTGTCATCTTCTCAAGTTCGTTTCGAATCTTGGCGGGATCAGTTCCCGCTTTCTCGATTGCTTTACCTATAAGACTGATTGCGTCATAGCCATGTCCGCCGAAGGCAGAGCGCGGCCGGTTGGGCTTTTCATAACCTTCGATATATTTGATAAGACCGGCCTTTTGAGAATCAGTATCTGGCAAACTTTCAGCCACCAGCAATTTGCCAGCCGGGAAAATGACTCCATTGGCGGCATTGCCGGCTAGACTAATAAAGGTTTGGTTGGCGATGCCGTGACTATGTATTAAAGGCATAGTTAATCCCAAATCCCGATACTGTTTGGTAAGCAGGGCCGCACTGGGGGGGATAGCCCATACCACTACGGCCTCGGGTTTCTTCTTGTTAATGTTGGTTAACTGGGCAGTGAAATCAACATCGGTTGCGCCAAACTTTTCGCTTTGCGCTATCTGAATGCCGGCTGCTTTTGCGACCTGGCTAAACTCCTGTAAGCCGCTGTCGCCATAAGCATTGTTAAGTGACATGAATCCTACTTTTTTAATTTTCTTTTCTTTCAGATAGTCAATTATTCTGGATGCTACTACCGAATCGTTCTGGGCAGTTTTAAATATCCAGTTACGTTCGCCGGGAGGGGTAATGATTTTTATGGATGCAGCGGCCGAAACCAGCGGCACCTTTTGCTGAGTGGCAGAATTAATCATTGCTATAGTAGTTCCGCTCTGGCTGGCGCCAGCTACCGCCACCACCTTTTCTTCATTAACCAGTTTTTTAAAAGCAAGAACTGCCTTGGTTTCGTCACTTCCATTATCCAATATGATGACCTTAACCGGACGGCCATTAATACCTCCGCTGGAATTAACTTGTTTCTCCCACATCTTAATGGAATCACGAGCGGGTATGCCTAAACTTGAACCACTGCCGGATATGTCCAGAACAGCTCCGATTTTTATGGGGTTCTGGCTCACATCTTTTTTAGTATTCAATGAATTCGAATTTGAAGTGCTTTCCCCGCACCCGGCAATTACCACTGATAAGAAAATCATTGCGGCAATTAGCCCTAGGCTTTGGAATCTACTGATCTTTTGAACTATTTCCTTCTTCACTCTACCATCCTACCTTTCTACCGTTAGTTTAAAAGCTATCGTGCGAAGTTTAACATTAGATAGTAAGCGCGTCAATAAATTTCTTTTTATGCATTAATATGGCACCTTTTGAAGTAATAGTACTTCGCGTATTTAAGATTAAAAGCCATATCTCATGAACGAATTTAAAAAATGAAGGCACGACTATATCATCTACGTCACAAATATGATAGTTCAGGTGTCAAAATAATATAGTTTATGTTAGGAAGATTAATAAGGTGGGCGGTTGAAGTGATCCCAAACCAAAGAACAGAAAATTCGGAAGTACTCGATCCTAAAACAGAACAACTGGCTTTCATTGCGGTTTTAGCCGCGACCGGAATGGTGAACGAGCTGCCAGGGTCAATCAAAAATGCCAGGTGGTACGGGGCATCCCTGGAAGAAGTTCGCAGCGCGATTATGGTCGGTCTTCCGGTCTCCGATATGACCATTATCAAACCTTCGTTGGAAACGGTAGATACCTT
>JBLMZW010000083.1:0-4031 GCA_050259035.1 Chitinophagales bacterium
GTAGAAATGAGATCCAGGGAGGGTAAGGTGGCCTAATCGAGCTGGATAGATCAGTACAAACGGAAACTGGTTTCGTGCGAGGAATCGGCTGAAATGCTTGAGTCGGGGGATTTCATCATGATCGCTATTGGCCCAGTAATGCTTAGAATACTTTAAGAGCCAGGGAGATCAAGCATCTGCATGGTTCTTTATTAAATCACAATAGGCAAAACGGCTGTCACGGAGGACTTTTTCACCAATAATAAACCCTACCTTTTGTTTAAAAATAGGACCATCATAGACAAAGGTATGAAATTCCCCGTTTTCACCACAGGGGTCTATCTTAGCGGGAAGACAGGACAAGAAATCGTGATTAAAGGCATGTCCGACCAAATCTCCATCCAGAGCTTGAGTATCGATACAGGTGATAATAGCTTTAAATCCTAGATCAATAAACTCGCGGGCCATAGCGGCAGTATTCCTTCCCCAGATGGGAAAAACAGGTGTCATGTTTACACGCCGAAGAGTATCTTCTCTGTATTTTCTGACATCCTCCAGAAACAAATCGCCATAAACCACCTGATTCATACCCTCTTCACCAAGAAGAGACAACTTCTCCCCCACTATTCGCTCACAATCCTCATTGGTACACTGGGCGGGAATAAACGCTGCTTGCAGCCTAACCCCCAGGCACTGTGCCTGGCACTCCAATAAATCCCTTCGAACCCCATGCATGCTGATCCGGTCATATTCTCTGGTAATGGTGGTTAACAGGACCTTCTCCTCCGCCATCTTCCATCGTGAATAGAGGGCCATGGTGCTATCCTTTCCCCCACTCCAGGAGTAAATCATTTTATTCATTTCCCTCTCCCTAACTATAATTCAGGCCAAGTTTAGCACCCATGACTATTCCGGTCAAGCCCCCTCTGTAGTTCGCTTGATTATTGGAAAATAGAAGCTAAAATATAAAGCATGGAAAACATAGGGTGCAGGAGGTAGGATATGACTGATTCCAGACGCAACCGGATAGGTCTGGAGCGCTGTTACCCCCCTCCCGGGACAGCCCCCGGAGTCCTTGAAACGATAGGGAAAAGTTCTCTTAAAGGAACAACTATAACCGTCATTCGTTACTCCGAAGAGCATTTTAGTGAAAACCGGGTTACTTCTATTAATGAATGCTGGCAAAACCCAATAGAAGGTACCGTTTTATGGATTGATATTCAGGGTCTCCCGGACCCGGATATACTCCACGCGCTGGGTCAACACTATGGCCTAAACCCTTTAGCCCTGGAGGATGTTCTAAATACCGGGCACAGGCCAAAGTGGGATTCCTATAATGGACATAGCTTTCTGGTTATGGATCTTTTAATTGGCGGCGACCCGATTCGGGCCTGCCAGGTTAGTATATTTCTAGCCGAAAACCTGGTTATCACCTTTGTAGAATGCGACGATGGAGCCTTTCAACCCATTCGTCAACGTCTTCGCGACAGCAGCGGGGCAGCCCGCAAGCTCGGCGCGGGCTATCTGTGTTATAGCATCTGCGATGCACTGGTGGATAGATTCTTCCCTCTCTTGGAGCGGCTGCAGGATGCCCTGGACGATCTGGAAGACCAACTAATAATAGACCCGGATCCCAGCATTCCAGCCAAAGTACACCGTTTGAAACGTGATTACCTTTTAGTAGGAAGAGTAGCTATGGCGGAAAGAGAGGTATTAAACAGCCTTCTCCGTGATGATGTAGAACTCATGGCAGGGGAAACAACGATCTACCTGCGTGATTGCTATGATCACATCATTCAGGTTATTGATATGATCGAAACCCTGCGGGATATCGCCACTGAGCTTATGAATTCGTACCTGTCTATGGTAAGCAACCAGATGAATTCGGTAATGAAAGTCTTGACCATAATAGCGACCATCTTTATCCCCTTGACCTTTTTGGTAGGGGTATATGGCATGAATTTTAATACCGCAGCCGGACCGTTGAATATGCCGGAACTAAACCTTCCCTATGGCTATGCAATGATTTGGGGGATCATGATACTATGCGTTCTGGGTATGATCATCGTTTTTCGTCGTAAAAAGTGGCTTTAAACAATCCTGTCATTATTCTGGCATATGTCATTGTTTTAGAAAGGGATCATCCTTTTAGACCCATTGTTACTGTGTACCATCCTCTTTCGCCGCCTGTTTTTTTCACCGGTTGCCTGTGCTGACAACCCCTTCCTTTTGATCCTAAAATAATGACTATCGAAGGTGCAGAAGGGGCGGACCCGTCCACCCATGTTACATTCTGAATTATTACCCGGTCTTAAGTCATTGTTTTGTTGACTTAAAGCTTGTCTAAATCATATTATTAAATAAGGTAGACATGGATCGTACTCACTCTTAGATACAGTTTTAGCACACCTTTACGTAGCTTATTAAGCACCACGCGTGCCCAACGCATCGATTCTAAATTTGAGGCTTTTTTCTATCATTTCAGCTTTTACAGTCATCCAGTAGAAAGACAACAATTTAATATGGCGCGGCCTTGAAAGAAAATGCGGTTTTTACGGGTCGGCTTGGCAATTCGCACTTATTTCGAAACAAAACTATGGCTTATTCCAAGCGAGCTTATCGAATGAGATTCTTCTTATTAAGGCTGCCGGGGTTCTATTCTAATATTTGGGGGGTAATAGAATGTCCTTGTTACGAAGGGGTCATCACATTGGACCTATTGTTGCCGTGTTACTCATTGCCAGCTTTTTATCGGTCTGTTGCTTTTCACCGGTTGCTTATTCCAGCACCACCAGCCTTCCTTTTACTCTTAAAGTAATGACCATCGAAGGCGCAGAAGGCGCAAAACTATCTGCCCATGTTTACATTCCTACAGGTGAAGTGCCGGAAGGAGGCTTCCCGGCCATTGTCTTTATCCATTCCTGGTGCATGAATCAGATAGAGTATGAAACCCAGATGTTAAAATATGCATCCGACGGCTACATAGTTCTTTGTTACGATTGCCGTGGATGGAATCTTTCCGGAGGTAAGATTGCTACCGCTGGTCCTCTGGAGATGCAAGATATAAACTTAATAGTCGATTGGCTTTTGGCCAATACCCCGGCCAACCCAGAAAAGATAGGTTCCACAGGCATCTCTTACGGTGGTGGGCAGTCCCTGTTGGCCTTACAATGCGAACCCCGGATTAAGACCGTGGTGGCTATGAGTGGCTGGACCGATCTGATTGAAGCCCTGGCGCCGGAAGACAGTCCTAAATGGTTCTGGTCAGCATTCCTGGTCGGAACCGCTAATGTCCTGGGGAGAAGTGATTCCTGCTTAATGGATTGGCTTATTTCGTATCTTAAGGATGAAAACACTGATAAGACTAAGCAGGATTTGGCTCAACGCTCACCTATGACTTACCTTGATTCGATCAACAGTCGTTCTACTGTTCCGCCGATATTTGTAGTTAATGGAATTAATGAGGACCTATTCACCTCACGGCAAATCGTAAGATTCTACGAGAAATATAGCGGTCCGAAAAAGCTCATATTGGCCAATGGCATTCATGCTACCTCGGAGATGCCGGGTTTACTAATGTTTCCCAGTGATATCTGGGATCAAACTAAAGACTGGTTCGACTATTGGCTAAAAGGTGAATCAACCGGGATCATGGATAAACCAGCAGTATCCGTTTACCAGAAGTGGACGAATTCTCAAGGAGAATTCAGTAGCTGGCCGATTCCTGGAACCCAGAATATGAGCTTCTACCTTTCCAAGGAAAAAACGAAAATGAAGTTAACCTCAGCTGTAGCTTCAAAACAGGCCTCATCTTCAATTTATAATCGACTATTATCCTCGGTATCTTCCGGTATACCGGCAATTGCTCCCTTGCTCTATTCCTATCTCAGTCTGGGTGTCATAGGGCTTCCGCCCGCTATAGTCAATAGTTCCAAGACATCAGTATGTTATGACAGTGATACACTGAAGACTCCTGTAACCGTTATGGGAACCCCGACAGCCCGACTGGCGGTTAAGCCAGATAAGAGCAAATACCAGGTCAACTTTATGAT
>JBLMZW010000084.1:0-5823 GCA_050259035.1 Chitinophagales bacterium
TTCTTATCGCTCGCCCCGGCATACCCACCGGACTGTTGACCAATAGGATATCTTCCTCGGAACAATTAACATAAGCCAGCTTGAAATTCAAATGGGCATCACATTCTTCGGTGGCAGCAAAGCGGGTGGCCATTTGGACCCCACTTGCGCCTGCCTTCAGGCATTCCGCAATGTCGCCGCCATCATATATTCCGCCCGCGGCAATGATGGGAATACCTTTATGGTATTTATCCTCGTAATCCTTTACTGCCTCCAACACTTCTTTGACGATCTGAATCAAATTCGGCAGCGGATTTCGGTTTAACTCCTCAACTGAAAAGCCCAGGTGTCCGCCGGCTTTAGGGCCTTCTACCACGAAAGCATCAGGTGCATACGAATATTTTCGGTCCCACATTTTAGCCATCAAGGCAGCCGCTTTTCCAGAAGAAACGATAGGTACAATTCGGGTCGCCGAGTCTTTGACCATGGATGGCAAATCGGTAGGAAGCCCTGCCCCCGCTATGATCAAATCGATCTTTTCTTCAACTGCCGCCCTAACCATTTCCTTATAGCTTTTCATGGCTACCAGAATATTGATGCCCAGAATCCCCCGGGGACTTAGCTTTCTGGCATTCTGAATCTCTCTTCGCAGGGCGCGCACATTGGCTTCGTTATGGTCGGTTTCAAAGTCTGGTTCGGTATATCCTATCTGAACCGCAGAAATGATACCGACTCCACCGGCATTAGCAACTGCCGAGGCCAGCCCCGAGCGGGAAACTCCAATACCCATACCACCTTGAACTATTGGAATCGGTGCGGTAAGGTTACCAATCTTTAACGCGGGCAGTTTCATTGCATCGACCTCTTTTTCGTACAGTTTTTGTTTTATGTATCGATTAAATTCCAGTTTACGTGCCCGATAATGGTTATCAGCATGCAGGTAGAGATACCAGGTGGTTTAAAATGGTCTTAATAGGAATCCTTAAAGGAATAACCTTCGTATCCTAAGAAGGCCGGCACATATAATAAAACATCATTTCTTCTCATGAGTCAAACTATGATTTACCAGCAGGAACCTGCGCCCCGCTGACAGAGGGACGGTTCTTCTGTCAGAGTTGAGAATAGCGCCGAATTATTCGTGCTATTTTTAATGGGGCTGATCAGGGCTGAGCCAAACGCTATTCGCTCCTGGTCTCCTCGCCAGCAACACCAGCGGCTTGTTTCGCTGGCGGCGGGTGACCACGGTTTGACTTGGGGAAGTTGCTTGAGCGCAAGCGAATGCTCGCGTCCCCATGTCAAACCGTTCAAAAAGATAGATGCAACATCCGGTTGCCCTAACCCGCCGCTGGAGGTCGGTCTCAACTGCGCCGGGTGTTACAGGGGCTCGTCGAATGTCGCTCGTAGCCGTTCGGCCAGCCTACCCCAGCCTAGAGGATAAGATAACTTGTTATTCTGATAGCCGGCCCAGGTGCGAGTGGATATTGTTTTAGCCTTGCAGAACAGTTGTCTGACAGAAGAACCGTCCCCTTGTCAGAAACGGGGAAATATATGTTGTAGGGAATGTCGTTCTGTGTTAATCTGATACCAGGTAAACTAAAAACGTGTCAACAGTTTACTTAATGTCTTAAAAGGGGGAGTCCGGGTGGAAGCTAAACGTATTGTGGCATTGGCTGTTATCATTATTTTAGGATTAGGAGGATATTGGGCTTATGATCGGTATTCTCCTAAAGATGCCGGGGTGGTACAGGCAACCGGAACCATAGAGGCTAAGACGGTTGAACTCAGTGCCCGAACTGCCGGAGTGATAGCCCGGGTTTTAGTGGATGAAGGGGATAAGGTCAAACAGGGCCAGTTAGCAGCGGAGATTCAGCGTAAAGACTTATTAGCCCAGCGGGAAAACAATGCCCTGGGTGTGGCCAAGGCCCAGGCTCAACTGGAGGATTTAGTGTCCGGGGCCAGAGCCCAGGAGAAGAGTCAGTCAGCTGCGGCGGTTAATATAGCCCGGGTCAATTATGAGAAGGCTAAAAGCGACCTGGATAAAAAACAGGCTTTGTTCGATGGCGGAGCAATATCCAGCGATGAACTGGAGCGCTACCAGACGAATCTGGAGGTAACCCGCAATCAGTTGGCTTCAGCCGAATCGGGCCTGAGCCTTATAGAATCAGGAAGCCGTCCCCAGAGCATAGCCGCGGCCCGGACCGCAGTGGAACAGGCCAAGGCAGTACTAAAAGCCAGTGATGTAGCTCTAAATGATCTAAAGATTACTTCGCCTCTTGATGGCACAGTTATATCACGAAATTATGAGCCGGGGGAAGTTGCTCAGGCTGGGACTTCCATAGCTACGGTGGCTGATCTGGAGCACCTCTGGATAAAGGTATATATACCCATCGATGAACTTCCCGCAGTTAAGCTCGGAGAAGAAGTTGACTTTACCGTCAGCGGGTCTTCCAAAGTATTTACCGGGACAGTATCCTATATTGCTTCTAAGGGTGAATTTACTCCCCGAAGCGTTCAGACCAAAAATGAGCGTGCCAATATCGTGTTCGCAGTGAAGATACGAACCGGCAGCCAGGGCGGCCTGTTAAAACCCGGAATGCCGGCTGATGTCGTTTTTAACGAGAGCAAGTAGATTATCACGCTGCAATGGAGGGTTTACGATGATTAGAGTTGAAAATGCCTCCAAATCTTTCGGAAACAATATCGCCGTAAACCAGGTCAGTCTTCAGGTTAACCGGCAGGAGATATTCGGCCTGGTAGGACCCGATGGGGCAGGAAAGACCACTTTGATGCGGTCTATCTGCGGCTTGATAGAACCGGATCAGGGGGAAATCTGGTTGCTGGACCATCCCTGGCGAGAGATGCATAAAGTTCGATCTTCCCTGGGATACATGCCGCAGCGTTTCAGTCTTTATGGAGATTTAACCGTTAAGGAAAACATAGATTTCTTTGGCTCCATGTATCTTTTGGACCGCAAAACAATTAAGCAAAGAGCGGACGAGATTCTGGAGCTTACTGCTTTAGCCACATTTACGGACCGGCTGGCCGATAATCTTTCCGGGGGTATGAAGCAAAAGTTGGCCTTGACCTGCGCGCTTATTACCCGCCCGGCAATTCTGGTGCTGGATGAACCAACCTACGGAGTTGACCCGATTTTCCGTAAGGAGTTTTGGAAGATCCTTTATTATCTGAACGGGCAGGGTATGACCATTATGGTGTCCACTCCATATATGGATGAGGCGGAACTCTGCCACCGGGTAGGGTTCATGTACGATGGAAAAATCCTGGTCATTGATTCACCGATTGAATTGAAAAAGGCTTTTCCCCACCCAATCCTGGCCGTTCGGGCCCCGGTCAATGAACCTGATTTATTTAAAGACCTGCCTGAAATAATTGATTCTTCTTTCTATGGCGACCGCTATCACCTGGTGGTTAAAGACAGCGGCGAAGCCAGCCGGGCGGTTGAGAGGCACTTGCAGGCCCGGGGAATAACCGGCTATGAGGTTAAAAACATCAGACCTTCCATGGAAGATATCTTTGTAGCGCTGATGGGAAGGGGGGCGTCCTGATGGAATACGCGGTTTCAACCCGAGGTTTAACCAGAGTTTTTGGAGATTTTACCGCAGTAGACGATGTTTCCATAGATATTAGACCAGGGGAGATATGTGGCTTCCTGGGTCCGAATGGAGCGGGGAAAACCACCACTATCAGAATGATTTGCGGCATCCTGACGCCAACTGCCGGAACCGCTACGGTGCTGGGTTATGACCTCCTGCGGGAGACCGAGAAGATTAAAAGCCACCTGGGGTATATGTCGCAGAAGTTCAGTTTATATGAGGATTTAACCGTAAGGCAAAACCTTAACTTCTATGTTGGTTTATACGGTATTGCAGCCCGGGATAGAAACAGAAAAATCGCTGAAATGATTGAATTAGGGGAACTGACCGGGCGGGAAAATGAGCTGGTGGGAAACCTGAGTGCCGGGGTTAAGCAACGGCTGGCTTTGGGGTGTGCTATTGTCGGCCAGCCTTCTTTGTTGGTCCTGGACGAACCGACCAGCGGGGTTAGCCCGGTAGCCCGACGGTCCTTTTTCAATATTATTCAGAATCTGGCTAACGAAGGAGCCACCGTAATCGTTACTACCCATTTCATGGACGAGGCCGAACGCTGCAACAGAATTGCATTTATATCCGACGGCAAATTGCTGGCTTTTGACAGCCCGGATTACCTGAAAAAGTCGGTGATTGAAGGTATTATGGTGGAACTTGAAATGCCCGGGGCGATTGAACGAATTGAAGAGATCGAAAAACTGCCCGGGGTGAAGGAGTGCACCTTGCACGGTCCTTTATTGCATGTTGTACTTCAGGATGAAGCGGCAATTAGCCAACTCGCAGGTTATTCTGGTGTGGAACCTCGACTTGTTTCTCCCAGTTTGGAAGACGTTTTCATAGCCCTGAGTAAAAAGAAATTATTAAAACAAGGTGGGTGATCTCGGTATGAGCAGGATCGTATCGGTAATGGTTAAAGAAATAATCCAATTGAAACGTGACCGCCTTACTCTGGCTATGGTCATCATGCTGCCATTAATCCAGCTGTTGCTTTTCGGCTATGCGATTCAAACCGAGGTTAAACATATCCCGACCGTTATATTCGACCAATCACTCTCGGAGAACAGCCGCGATTTGACCAGGGCTTTTACTGCTTCCGGTTATTTTGATGTCGATTATGCAGCATCCAGTTATGCCGAGGTTACTCAGAAGATAGACAGTGGTAAGGCCCGGGCCGGAATCATCTTTCCCCCGGACTTTGAGAGAAGCTTAAAAAGAGGGGATTCCACTCCAATACAGCTGATCGTTGACGCCAGTGATAACATGGTATCGAATCAGGCCATAGCCGTGGCCACTTCGATTGGGCTGCTAAAATCGCAGGAAATCATATTTAAGAAGGTGGCGGTGAAGGGTCTTCCCTATGATATTCGGGTAAGGCCATGGTACAACCCGGACGGAATTACAGCTTATTACATGGTGCCGGGTATTCTCGGCATAATCGTTACTATGACCATGGTTATCATGACCGCCATGGGTATTGTTCGGGAACGTGAGCGGGGCACCCTGGAGCAGCTTATTGTTACCCCTTTAAAGACTTACGAACTGATGATTGGTAAAATTGTGCCCTACATCGCGTTAGGATACATTCAGATTACTATAGCCTTGATAATCGGGTTTCTGGTTTTTGGGGTAGGGATTAAGGGGAGCATTCTGCAGCTTTACCTTTTGACCCTCTTTTTTATAACCGCTTCACTGGGGATGGGGATTTTGATCTCCACCGTTGCCAAAAACCAGATGCAGGCCTTTCAAATGGCTTTTTTCGTAATGCTGCCCAGTATTCTTTTATCGGGCTTTATGTTTCCGCGGGCAGCTATGCCCAAGTTTATCTATTACCTGACCTATGTAATCCCGTTGACCTATTACCTGGACATTATCCGCGGAATCATCCTGAAAGGAATTGGTTTTTCCTACCTGGTGGGGCAGGTAACTTCATTGCTGGTTTTCTCAGTAGTTTTAATGACCTTGGCTATTCTTAAGTTCCAGAAGAGAATAGCTTAGAAGGAGGGGTTACAGGTGAACATTCGAGATAGAATCCTTAACGCCTGCCAGGAATTAGCCCGCATCCAGGGCTTCTACAGCATGACGATGGACGAGCTGGCTGAACGGGCTGGGGTTAGCAAGAGAACCCTCTACCGGTATTTTCGAAGCAAGGAAGAGGTCATCGAAGCAACTTTAGATCAATTTATGAATGAAATGGCCACCGAAGCTGACCGTTTATTGGCGGGCAATGAGCAGCCGC
>JBLMZW010000085.1:0-12362 GCA_050259035.1 Chitinophagales bacterium
CAAGCCCCCGGGCCCTCATGGAGACCCCCTTGCCGCACCAACCATATCCAGCCACCACAACTGTTTTCCCTGAAACCACCAAATTCGTAGTGCGCATGATACCATCCCAGACCGATTGACCAGTTCCATAACGATTATCGAACAGGTACTTCATATAGGCGTCATTGACAGCCATCATAGGAAACAAAAGTGTTCCTTCCCTCTCCATAGACTTAAGACGAAGGATGCCAGTTGTAGTCTCTTCACATCCACCGATAATTGTTTTAGCCTGGTCAATGCGATTCTGGTGAAGCAGGCTGACTAAATCGGCGCCGTCGTCAATTAAAGCATCAGGGTGACAATTTAAGACTGAATTCATATGCTCCCCGTATTCAGCGGCACTGGCGTTATACCATGCAAAACAGGTAATTCCGCTGTCCACCAGAGCGGATACAATATCATCCTGGGTAGATAACGGGTTGCTGGCGCACATAAATACATCCGCCCCGGCCAGGTGAAGGGTTTGAGCCAGATAAGCGGTTTTAGCTTCCAGGTGAAGGCATATAGCTACCCGTAAGCCGGCCAGGGGTTTTGCAACCTGAAACTCACTGCGAAGGGTATTTAATACGGGCATATGTTGACTGACCCAATCGATCTTTTTATGACCGGAAGGTGCCAGTTGAATATCCTTAATCATGGACTCTGGAATATCGCCTGTATTACGGGCACCGCTAACGGTTATAGACCTCTGAACCACGGGTAAAAGCCCCCCATGTTCACATTTGGTTATATTCTACCTAAAAATATTGGGGGAGTACAGCAGGATTAGCGGGGTCTATTGTTGAACATACAGAAAAAGGGGATAGGGGATTTACGTGAAGGTATTAATGCTAAGCTGGGAATTCCCGCCGATGGTTGTGGGAGGGTTAGGGCGGCATGTGGACGCTCTGTCCGGTTGCCTGGCTGAATATGGAGCAGAAACTCATATCCTTACGCCGGTAGTTGAAGGGAACCCTAATTTCGAGTGTATAAATGGCGCTTTTGTATATAGACTGGGTGGCTCTTTCAAATCAGCTGGCAACGTAAAAAGCTGGGCTTTCAGGTTTAACAGCGAGCTGATACGGCGCTCGACCTGGATAAACCGTATTATTGGCGGGGTTGATATCATACATGCCCATGATTGGCTGGTGGCTTATGCAGCACGGTCTTTGAGCAAGATGTTGAATGTGCCGCTGGTAACGACGATTCATGCGACTGAACACGGCCGGAACCGGGGAATACACAACCGTATTCAGCAAGAGATACATGACATAGAACATAATCTGGTGTTGGATTCCGATCGGGTTATTTGCTGCAGCAATAACATGCAGCGAGAAATCAATTCTCTTTTTGGCGTGGGTATAAATAAGATTCATATTATACCGAACGGGGTGGCCCAGCAAAAAGTTGATGAAAGGTTCTATCTGAGTGATCTTCAATTACCCGGGCTAGGTGATAACGACCGGATCGTTTTCTTCATTGGCCGGTTGGTACCGGAAAAGGGAATTGAAGACTTGATCAGGGCTTTTCCCCAGGTAGCAGAGGCGGTCCCGGAAGCTCGACTGGTGGTTGGAGGGAAAGGTCCGCAGGAGAAGGACCTGGTGGAATTATCTAGTGAGCTGGGAATAAGGGACCGGGTAATTTTTACCGGATTTATTAGTGATAATATGCGTGATCTCATATATCACTGGGCTGATGCCGCAGTATTTCCCAGTCTATATGAACCATTTGGGATTGTAGCACTTGAGGCAATGGCAGCGGGAACACCGATTGTAGTAAATGACGTTGGAGGATTGGGGGAGATAATCGAAGACGAAATCCTGGGGCTTAAGGTAGCTCCCGGGAACATTGATGCGCTGGCCCGGGCTTTAATTAGAATTCTAAAAGACAAAGAACTGGCAGGGAAGTTAAGGAAAAACGCTTACAAAGTAATTGGAGAGAAGTATAGCTGGCAAAAGATAGCTGCCCAGACTGTAGAAATATACCGGGCGGCGATAGGGGAGGCGCAAAAAAGGGGGGCGATTTAAAACATGAAGGCCGTTATTATGGCAGGGGGGGAAAGTACCAGGCTAAGACCGCTGACTTGTATGCACCCGAAGCCCTTGGTACCTGTTTTGGATAGGCCGGTCATGGAATACATTGTTGAATTGTTAAAAAGCCACGGGTTCACTGACATTATTGTTACACTCTTCTACCTGCCCGATGCGATTCAGGCTCATTTCGGCAATGGCTCGCAATTCGGGGTCAAAATGAGATACTTTGTTGAGGAATTTCCTCTGGGAACAGCGGGAAGTGTACGCAACGCCAAAAAATACTTGGATGATACTTTTTTGGTTATCAGCGGGGACACCCTGACTGATATTGACTTGAGCCGGGTAGTTGAATATCATCGCGAAAAGAAGGCAATAGCCACCCTGGCCCTGAGCAAGGTTGACAATCCATTGGAATACGGCGTGGTAATGACCGATGAAGAAGGGAAAATCACCCGTTTCCTGGAGAAACCCAGCTGGGCTGAGGTATTTAGTGATACGGTTAACACCGGAATCTACGTCTTAGAGCCGGAGATCTTTGACTATTTTGATGACAAACAGGTCTTTGATTTCTCTAAAGATCTTTTTCCGCTTTTAATGGCGAAAAACCAACCTCTCTATGCCACTCTTTGCCCTGAGTACTGGTGCGATATCGGCAGCCTGCATCAATACCGACAGGCCAACTATGACCTTTTATCCGGAAACGTAAAAGCCAAGATTCAGGCTCCTGAAATCAAAGAAGGGATCTTCATTGGAGAAGGAGCGTCTATTGAAGACACCGCTATACTGGAGAAACCGTGTTACATCGGGCCGGGAGCCAGAATTAAAGAGGGAGCCCGGATTGGTGCCGGGTCGGTGATTGGCCGGGGCTGCAACCTTAACGAAGGTGTATCCATCAAACGAAGCATACTCTGGGACAAAGTCTATGCAGGGAAAAAGGCCGAACTACGAGGCGCAATAGCATGCAATAATGTTGTTTTGAAAACTCAGAGCACTATTCTCGAAGGAGCGGTAATCGGTGATGAGAGTGTTCTGGGATCTAAGAGTCATGTTCAAATGGATGTAAGAATATGGCCGGAAAAGAACATTGAGGCCGGTTCAAACATCAATAGCAACGTAATCTGGGGAACCAGACTATCCAAATTCTTGTTTGGGTCGCGGGGAGTATCAGGGGTAATCAACCTGGAGATAACTCCTGAATTTGCATCTAAGCTGGGAGCCGCCTATGGGACGGTCATAGGGCAGGGTAAAAGCGTAGCTGTCAGTTGTGATACCGCACAAGCCTCAAGAATGCTTAAACGGTCATTTATCTCCGGAGTCTTATCAACCGGGGCCAACGTTTACGACATGGGCACAACAACTTCCGGGACCAACAGGTATATAGTACGCTTGCTGCAAGCGGATGGCGGGGTTCATTTGAGAATTATACCTGAGGATAATACCGCTTTACGGGTTGAATTTTACGATACACGAGGTTTCAACATCCATAAAAACACCGAGAGAAAAATAGAAAACATATTCGCCCGCGAGGGATTTAGCAGGGTTGGGGCCGAGAACATCGGTCAGGTTGCTTTTTTAACCAACGTTATCGCTCAATACCTGGACGGAGTATTACGCAGTACTGACTTTAAAGCCATTTATAACTCCAAATTCCGGGTGGCTCTTTATTACGATACCAGTAATGTTACATCAGTTCTCCCGATTCTGCTGGAGAAGCTGGGATGTGAGGTAATAACGCCTGATGATCTCAGCGTGAGGCATGGAACCCGGACTTTGGACGACATTGCCGCCGGTCTGGAGTCACTTAAGAACTGCGTATCTAAAAACCATGCCGATCTGGGTGTATTATTGGATCAGGATGCTGAGCGCATGATCCTGGTCGATGAGCATGGTAACATCATAACCGAGGAACAGTTGCTGACCTTAATAAGCTACCTCCTACTTAAATTCACCAGTGGCCGAGCCATCACCATCCCGGTAACTGCACCCAAACTGATTATGGAACTGGCCCAGGAGTATGACGGCTGGGTACTGCAAAGCCGAGCCGGCAACCCTGGAATGATTGTTGAGAGCGTCAGTGAAAACCGGGTTTTATTTGAAGGAGACGAAATACCCGAGTTTCAAATGATGTGCGACTCCATTACCTCGCTGGTCAAGGTATTGGAGCTAATGGCGCGAGAACGCATGCGATTGTCGGAACTCGTTGCCACCATGCCGGCTTTTAGCATCTACAAACAGGATGTCCACTGCCCGGTAGAGGAAAAGGGGAAGGTCATGCGGCTGCTGGTTGAGGAATTTAAAGACAACCAGTTAGAACTGACCCAGGGAATAAAAATACTGCATAACGAGGGATGGAGCCTGATTATGCCGGATGATGAAGAACCGGTATTCACCATCTATACCGAAGCGGCATCGCTGGAGAAAGCCAATGAAATAACCCAGAGATATGTAGGCATGATCAACCAGATGAGAGTACTGGATGGCAAACTTGAAATTGGGGGCATGGCAGTTCGATGAAAGCCCGGTTGATATTGGTATTGCATAGCCATATACCATATGTGATGAGGCAGGGGCGCTGGCCTTTCGGTGAGGTATGGCTTTTCGAAGCCATGGCGGAAACATACATCCCTTTTATCCGTTCATGGGCACGACTCCTGCAGGAGGGATACCGGGTTCCCTTAACCATCAGTATGAGCCCCACTTTATTGGAGCAACTGGCTTCCCCTTATATTCAGGAAGGCTTCATAAAGTATCTTAAAGAACGGGAAGACATGGCAACAACTGAAGAAAAACACTTTCTGGCCAGCGGGCAAAAAGAACTCGCATCTCTGGCCAACTTTTACCGGTGTTTCTATCGTGATGTTCGCCGTGATTACGTACTTGACTTCGACTGTGACATTATTAAAATTATTAAGTCCTTTAAAGATCGGGTTCCTTTAGAGGTGATTGCCACCGCGGGGACTCATGCCTATCTTCCTTTATTGAAAGACCATGATAGTCTGGAAAGGCAAATTACCCGGGGAATAGAAACCTTTACCAAACAACTGGGGACTCCGCCGGCCGGCTTCTGGCTGCCTGAATGTGGTTATTATCAGGGGCTGGAGGACATCTTAGCCCGGTGTGGGATCAGGTATTTCTTTGTTGACAGCCATGCTATTGAAGGCGGTAAGCCTCCTCAGGTCTATTCCGAAATGGAGGAACTGGTAGATGATCAGGTCGATGACTTTGCGGAAACCGGATTATCGACCTTCCGTGGTTACCGGATTAAAGACAAGGACATTGCGGTCTTTGGCCGCAACGCCATGATAAGCCACCAGGTTTGGTCGAAACACTGGGGTTACCCGGGGGACGCGGCGTACCGCGAATTCCACAAAACCTCGGAAAAATCAGGATTTAAATACTGGAAAGTAACTGATCGAAAATCAGACATGGGAACCAAGACCTTTTACGACGCAGACGAAGCCAGAATAAAGGCCAAAGAGCATGCTGCCCATTTTAACAGAGTCTTGACCAATTCAGCCCGGGAAGCCATTAAACTGGGATTCAGATCTCCACTTATTGTGGGCTGTTATGACACAGAACTTTTCGGCCACTGGTGGTGGGAAGGTGTGGACTGGATTGAAGAAGTAATGCGTCTGATAGCACATAATGAGGAATTGGAACAGGTATTACCGTCAACAATCCTGCAGTCCTGGGACAAAATGCCGGAAGCTCAAGTGTTCGAATCATCCTGGGGGATGGGGGGCAAACACTTTGGCTGGCACAACAATGAAACCAACTGGATGTGGGAAACCATCAAACTGGCTCGTGAAGAATATAAGTCCATACAGGGAAGCTGTGAAAACGAATTGGTGATTGAGGCCGCTTCCCAGGCAGAAAAGGAACTAATGCTGATGGAAAGCAGTGACTGGTTCTTCATGGTTACCAACAACCATACCCAGGATTATGCCGTTACCCGATTTTTTGATCATTATGCCCGTTTAGTGCGGCTTACTGATATGGTAAAAAGGAATCAATTCAGCCCGGAAGATATTACCTGGATGAGAGACATTGAAAAAGAAGACCAGCTGTTCACATAAACGGCGGAGGTGCTAAGTCGATTGAAAATTAATATCGCGTTTTGCCCTCATTTTCATCAGCCCCACTTTCAGCTTCACCGAACCCGGGAGGAGGCTTTCGCTAACTGTTATCTCCCCTGGTTGGAACTACTGGAAGAGGTTGTGGATTACCCCGATTTTTATATCAATATGCACTTTTCCGGGCCCTTTCTATCGTGGGTAGCCCGTGAGAAACCCTCGTATCTGAAGAGGCTGGCCGAACTGGTTAAACAACCGTCTATAGGAATAATAGGCGGAACCGCTGATGAAGCCTTCAGCCAACTATCATCCAGGCCGGATGAAGTAATGTATCAGGTACAGGAATACTCTCGACTGACCAAAAAGCTATTAGACATAGATGCCAGTCAGTGGGAAGGCATTCATGTTGTTGAACGTGAGGCCGGAGAGATGCTTCTGCATAACCTGGCACAAGCAGCCCGGGTTGTAGGCGCGCCACCGCTTATGTACCTTGATGCCGAGACCTTTTATCAATCCTATTACGCCTATCCTGGTGGCAGTTATGATTACTGTAACCGCCATTTCGGCTTTATAGATCCTTATTCCCGCACCACTGTTTCTCATCTGCCGGAAGAACTACTGTATTTCGCGCTGCGTGACGAACTGGGCGGCGACGAATTCTTCGTATTGCCTATACATTCAGAATTTCGCTACCGGCTGCTAAAAAGACATCCCTTTGGCGAGGCCGACCGGATTACCATCAGACCTAAACAATACCTGTTTTACTTGAAGGATGCCGCGGAAAAGGCTTGCAGCATGCTGGAAAAGTGCGGCCGGAAAATAGAACCGGTGGTAGTTATATTTGAGGATGCTGAGAAGTTCGGGCAATGGAGCAAAGACCCAATGGGGGATGCCAGGTGGCTGAAAGAACTGTTCAAGCTGATAGCTCAGGATGAAGAAGTATGTCTTTGCAGCTTAAAATCTTATCTTAACCAACAAGGTTATTTAGACACATATTCGGCCGCAACCAGCCACTCCTATGCCGAATGGGAAAACTGGACCGCTGGCCGCGGTATTAGGGGCGTCTCCAACGGAGATGAACGGCTGCGCAAGTTAATAGCCCGTCAGCGCGATATAGAAAATAAACTAAATCTGGTTGAAACGTACCTGCTCTCGGGAATCGAAGTAGATTCACGATGCGGGCCATTATTAAAAGAAGCCGCCCTTAATTCACCTCGAAGGTTTGAAATAATTGAATCAATACTCAAAAAAGGTGAACCTGCCTGGTTTGAGAAAGCTTATCGATTGATCCAAAGAGCGAGAAACGTGGCCTATCAGGAGGATCCCCGCTGGGCTAGCCGGCACCCTTCTTATGGTTCATGCGCCTATTTTGACTCACAGGGAATGGGGTACCTGGATCTGGCGGAAAGACTCCTGGACATGATGGCGGATGAAATGGGTATAAAGGGAACACAAACTCCATCAATTGAGATCAGGGATTGGGATTTTGACGGAGAGGATGAAGTAGTAATAAGAACGGCAGGACAAACGGCAGTAATTGATACCCGCAACGGCAATATCATCTTTCAGCAGGCGACATCCTATCTGGGGAGTGAAAAAGAGGCTCTCTTAGATTTCCTGGAGCAGGATCTGACTCTGCCGGTAGCTTATAGCCGGGTAGGCAAATATAGCGTTCCGTTGATCTTCACTGAAACTGATTCGGATGTTACATTGGATTTTGGATTCGAAGGAGCCCGGCTGGAACGGTGCAGAGATGGTTTTGGCTTATCAATAGCAGTAGTTGATAAGGAAAATTACAATCCGTTGATCGAAGTAAAACCAGAATTTACGCTTCGCAAGGCGGAGCCAACGGACGGCGGTTTCCTGATTGAACTGGGCGGGACCGCAGAAATGGAGTGGTTAGGTCAGACCATCGTTACTGAGGTTCTGAAAAAATTCATTATTCGAGATCAGGATATTAAGGTTGAAATATCTATCTCTGCCGATAACCTTAATGACCAAATACATCTGCAGTTTGCCCCTGAATTAGTGGTTTCCGCAGCACCATCTGATGATGTTGATTTTATTCCCCACTCATGGTTGGGGCTTAAGGGAAACAGGCCTTCTAGATATCAGGTTGATGTCCACCGGCCGGTGGCAGGGAGAAGGGATGTCTTAAACCGAACGTTATCAGCTCCCACATCACTGGTTTATGTCTTTAAAGTTCGAAATGGCACCGGAGCGGAATATCAAAATACGGTAGGCTGGACCATTGAATCCAGCGGTGAAATTGAGCGAGTGGAAGTCAGGCCCGCGGTCAGGGAGTATTACCGTAACCACGTTTTCCCTGAACAGAGCCGGTTAAGCTACGATTCTTCGGGAATTATGATACGACCGGGTATTAGTATAAAACCGGGCGAGAACCTTTTTACAGCCACAATGACCTGGAGTTTTGGCAGCAACGACGACAGTAAGGAATATGAGGAAAAAGTAATCCTATTGCCGGAGACCCGTTGATCGGATGATATATTGCATGCAGGAGGGGAATCGATGATACTCAAAGAATTTTTCGAGTACTACCTGGCCAAGGTGGATCCCAAAGTAAAGGAACAGCTGCTTCAGCTCATTCCGGCGGATATACCAAGAACGCCGGAAAACCTGGCGTCAATGTTTGAACGTTTTGATTCCGAAGCCATAGAGTTTCTGTTAAACTTTCATGCTTTAATGGGCGAAATCCGACAAAAGGATCCCTACAATGCAATCATTTTTAATAACGTTGATAACATTTGTTTTCCCTTTTTTATTGAATACATCTGGCCAAGACTTCCCGGAGATGTTCGTTCAAGTATCGAAGAGCATTTTGGAACATCAGATGTAATAAAAATCATTACCGAACTGGAAGGGGAACGTGACAGCCGCAACTGGTTTAGGATTAAAATATCACCGGCCTTGACTCAAGATGATCTGTTCTCTATGAATAATGTAATCGCACTCCAGAACTTTTCTTCCGGAGGGGAATACTCATTTCTTAATATGGTGCTTCCCAGAATAAAGAATTTAGAGGGAAAGATTCTTGATGCCGGATGTGGGGCCGGTTTTGCTTCTCTGGTTATGAGCCAGTACCTGGACGTATTTGGATTAGATGCCTGTGCCGAGCGCCTTAACCGGGGCCGGGTATTGGCGGGGTTTATGAAGACTGGCGAGACTAATTTATTCGGGCGGGTATTGAACTTGATAGCCGCTGAACATGGTGCTATGACCGGGGAATATGGCTTCCCAGGAGCGGAAGAACTGGTAACGGGAAGCAGTCGTGATATAGAGTTTACCCAGGGAAGCCTGGATAGCCTGCCTTATCCGGATGCCACCTTTAACGCGGTTTTATGTATGGATGTACTGGAACACACCTACAGCCCGGAGGCTGTAATTAAGCAATTCGCACGAGTAACTAAACCAGGAGCGATTGTATTTATAACCGCCCCCAACACCTGTGGGGAGATTCACCAGCGCTATGTGGAATCGGAAGAAGGAGTCACTTTTCCGGCCTTGCTGCATATGAATCATTTCGAACAGGACCAATTAACCCAGCTATTCAGAACGCAAGGTTTCGAGGAGATAAGTGTCAAGCCGTTTGACTCTATACCGGTGCAGGATTTTGCCCGAATGATCAAGGAAGACGATGTTCAAGGCCAGGCCTTATTGGCGAAAGCTAAAGACGAAATAGCATTGCAGTTATTCGCGATATACCGCAGGATGTAATTGCAGTTTGTATTTCCGAAAACGCCCACAAAATTTATCCCTTAGTCTGGATATGCCCGCGTTCAGGTCCAAAAATATGGCCACGCGGGCATTCATTTCTTAAGCATATTTTCGATTCCAAAGCCTGCCATTCACTCCCAAATAAAAAGATTCCAAAATGAATAATTATGAAGGATATTGTCGCAGAATAGCGAAATAATCATTTATGGGATGTGAAAATATTCCTGTCCCAAAATATCTGATAAGACAATTGCCTTTATTACATGTTTAAAGAATTAAATATAGATTAGAAATCCCGGTATTTTAAGACCAACCTCCATTTTAAACACACAATAGAACGTATCGGTTGCAGTTATCTTGAGACGAGTTTGTATTATATTTCACAATAAACGAATGAAGTTGGAATGTGGAAAAGCAGCAATTAAAACGAAGCACATGTGGAGGGAATATATGAGAGATTTGGTCAGGTCGGTCACGGAACTGCAGCGGTTAATATACGATTATGATTTTGAGACTTACTCCCATTGTCAGAAGGTGGCGCAACTAGGCTTCATTATTGGTGGAATACTCAGACTGACAGATGAGCAAACCACCTTAATATATCAGGCTTCATTGATTCATGATTTAGGCAAAATAGTTATTCCCAAGCATGTATTAAATAAACCGGATACATTAACGCCCGAAGAATGGCGAATTATGCAGGAGCACCCGGTGAAAGGTGCCGAACTTATTAAAGAATATGGTGGAAAAAAGGTCTCACCAATTCTCGACATGATACGGTTTCACCATGAACGTGTAGACGGAGGCGGCTACCCTCTCGGCCTGAAAGGGAACGACATACCTCCTGAAGCTAGAATTATCGCTTTAGCCGATGCTATGGATGCTATGTTAACCTACCGTCCGTATCGTGTCCATATCAAAAGTATTAAAGAAGTCTTCAGAGAAATACGAGCGAATGCTGGACTGCAATTCGATCAGTATTTCGTCTCCCGGATCTTACAGTGGTTCAACTATGCACCAAATCAATTAATTAATAAAAGAGGGGTGGGGGAACGTGTCCACAGTGTTAGCTGATGAGATTCAAATTGTAGTATTTGGACTGGACAAGGAAGAGTATGGGGTTGATATTTCCAGGGTACAGGAGATAATCCGCGTTCCGGCTATTACTGCTCTGCCGGGGACGCCAGAATACGTCCTGGGTGTTACTAACCTCCGGGGAAGTATTATTCCGATCGTGGATACCAGAAAGAAGTTCGGGAGGGCGAATATAGAGATCAGCGATGAGGCCCGGGTAATTGTGCAGGAAATTAACGGCAATAAAGTGGGTCTAATAGTTGATGATGTTCGCGAGGTAGTCAAAATATCAGTCAATCAGGTGGTTCCTGCAGATAATGTTGGGATAGGGATAAGGGCTGATTATTTATTTGGGGTAGTAAGGTATGACGACCGACTCTTAATACTGTTAGATGTTGATAAAATTTTATAGACCCAAGTAATAAAAACGGGGGGAAGTAACGTGTTATTAGTTGATAAACTGGAAACCTTCAAAGAAATAGCAGCTCTTCTGGTTGATAATATTCCAGGGGGGGCTATGTTCACTATATCGGATACCAGTCATTTTACCTGGAAACTAAGCTCCAAAACGTTTGATGTACCATCAATTAAGGTAGGAACCGAATTCAGCGCCAACGGTCCTATCGCGCAAGCATTTCGGGAAAAAAGAAACGCAGTCCAGGGTTTAGCCCGGGATGTCTACGGGGTCAGGGTTCTGGTTTCGGCATACCCGGTATTTGCAGATGATGATAATGTGGTTGGGACGATTTGCATATTTACACCCAGAGTGCATCCGGTATCGAGAGCCTTTCAGGACTTTGCGCCGATAATTGCCGATATGTTTGCGGAAGGAGCTGTGCTTTATACCAGTGCGCTGACCGAATTTGTAGATGTTACCGAATCAAGCAGATTTCATATGCCAGATATAGCTCCGGGTATTAAGCTGAAAGAGGGAGCGGTGGCTTCAGAGGCTATAAGAAAAGCCCAGCCGGTTAGCCGAGATTTGGATGCCAGTCTATATGGCGTACCAGTTTTGGCTATGAGTTACCCTCTTTATGATGAGGACAATTCCAACCTTGTGGTAGGGACGTTTGGTATGGTTCTTCCCCGCCAGACAGCAAAAACACTTAAAGAAATGGCCAATACGCTTAGCCGGAGCCTGGAGGAAATCGCTTCGGTTATTCAGCAATTGGCTGCTTCTGCTACCGATATAACCAGCAACCAACAGCGACTAAATGATAATGTTCAGCAGGTCGAACAATTGTCCGAAGAGATTAATACAGTCCTCGCATTTATCAAACAAATTGCTGACGAAACTAAGATGTTGGGATTGAATGCCGCCATTGAAGCTGCCCGGGCCGGGGAATCGGGGCTGGGATTCGGCGTGGTGGCCGAAGAAATAAGAAAACTATCCAATGAATCGAAAGAAACCGTGGTTAAGATAGGACAA
>JBLMZW010000086.1:0-3771 GCA_050259035.1 Chitinophagales bacterium
CCCGTCTGGCTCTGGGAACCGCGGTATCCATATTGTTCTTTACCGAAACCTTTGGTACTGAATTTGGGATGGGCTATTTTATCATGGACGCCTGGATGCGAGTAAATTACCTGGAAATGTACGCCGGTATAATTGTTTTGAGTTTCATGGGATTCTGCCTGTTTACCGCCATTGATTTCAGCGAAAACCGTCTTACTTCCTGGCGGTAACTGTATCTGGATTAATTATTACTACAAACCGAAAATTATATTGTCACTGTGAACGAATGTGCCCTGAGTGACCAAAGGAAATCCGTTTATGGATGAAGCAAAGAAATGCCCTTGGGGTACGTGGCAGTCCGGAACCCTGAAAAAATAGGCTTTCTTGAGAGGGGAGTTTCGGATCGCCGCGTCGGCTAAAGCCTCCACCCCAAGAGTACTTCCTCGCTAGGCTCTCACAGCGCTCGCGATGACATTCATGGTTGGTCTGTTAACAACCTCAGGTAAACACCAATAGTGTGTTTCCCCTTTTTTTTTTAAGGGTAAACAGAAACAATCGAAGTAAGCCCTGATACTGATTGTCTGAGCGGTATATAAAAAAGTACCTTCTTCGGTGTCCAAAAGTGCACCACTAAACAGTGGATAGAAAATTCAATGTTTAGGGTGCACTTCTTACATGACAAGGTGTAACTGTGAAGTTTGTGTTGAGTTAAGGAGCAGTAAAGGTAAGAAAATTAAAGGAGCTACTCGTAAATATAGGATTACACCAAAAGGTCCAATATGGTATAAACATTGACTAAGGGCTATATTTCAAATATTAACTGGGTGTTTGGGTGGCAGACCGCTAACGACCCGCGCGGCTTCTAGTGCAGTCTCTGTTTTTAGAGCTTTTTCGGCTTCGATAGAGTACCAGGCCATCTGGGGGGTAATAATCAAATTGTCGATTCCCATCAACGGACTGGTTTCAGGAAGGGGTTCTTGCTCTACCACATCAATAGCAGCAAGGGATATTTTTTTATTAATTAAAGCTTCAGCGAGCGCGGTTTGTTTAATAATGGCACCGCGTGATGTATTTACCAGAATCGCAGTGGGCTTCATAACACTAAATTCGTACCTGTTAAACATGTACTTGGTTTCGTGCGTTAGGGGACAATGAATTGAGATGTAATCAGCCTCAATGAGCAACTGCTCAAATGACACTTTGATTGCTCCATACTGATTAATAACATCTTCAGATACCAGGGGATCATAAACTAGGATTTTCATACCGAAGGATTGGGCTCTTTGGGTTACTAAACGGGCAATATTTCCAAACGCGATAAGTCCAAGTTTTTTGCCGGTCACCCGGTAGATAGGAGTAAGTTCTGAGTAGTCCCATTTCCCTGAGTGAACCTGGCGATCAGACAAAGTTATTTTCCGGATAGCATCCAAGAGCAAACCCATGGTGTGGTTGGCTACTTCTTCTAACCCATAATCGGGAACGTTACATACAATTATATTTTTTGCAGTAGCTGCGGTGACATCGAGACTATCTACTCCTACCCCATAACGTACAATCACCTTGCATTTCTTCATTTCGGCGATTATTCGGGGGGTAATCCTAGCATATTGAACCATAACTCCATCAGCTTCCCTGGTAAGCTCAATAATTTCGTCCTCGCTTTGGCAGTGGGAAGGGAAAAAATCTATACCATAATGATTAACGATCGATTTCTCAAGCTCAACAGAAGGATAGTCATAATCGGTTAGTACTATTAATGGCCGCAACCTTAAACACCTCTTTTGATATAAAAATTAACTCAGGACCTTGGTGGAGCTCTAAAAAGCTAGCAAGGCCCTAAAAATAAAAGTTAAATTATGTTTACCGATTACATTAGTTAAAAACCAGGTTGGGCAACCATAAGGTCAGCTGCGGAACGTAAGTAATTAATAGTACAACTATAATAGACACTAATACATAAGGTATAATCACTTTGCTCATATGATCAAAATCAACATCGCTCATACTTGAAGCGACAAATAAACATAAACCTACCGGGGGCGTAATTAACCCGACTATCAGGTTAATTGACATCATCAAACCAAAATGCAGTGGGTCGATACCCAGTTGAGTAATAATAGGAGCAAATACCGGAACCAGAATAACGATTGCTGCAAAGGTTTCCATAATACAGCCTACAAATAACAGGAATACATTAATAATTAAAAGTATTACATAGGGGTTGCTGGAAATACTGAGCAAAGCATGCCCAATTGCCTGCGGAACTTGCTGGATAGCCAGGGTCCAGCCAAATATATTGGCAGTAGCAATGATAATCAGTACTGCGGCAGTTGTTACCGCCGTATTCTTTAGCATTTCCGGTATCATTCGCCATTGCAGATCTTTGTAGATGAATTTACCCACAATAATTGATACCACTACAGCCATTCCTGCACATTCAGTAGGGGTGAAAACCCCGCATAACATTCCTCCCAGAATAACTACCGGTAAAGATAATGCCGGCGCCGCCTGCTTTAGTCCGGAAAGGAAGTCTTTAAAAGTAGCTCGCGGAAGAATGGGATATTGTTTTTTGTGTGATATTACAAAAGCCACCGCCATAAAGGCTAGTCCGAGAATTATACCAGGGATAATCCCTCCGATAAACATTGCACCAATGGATACACTGGCTACAACACCGTAAACCACAAATATCATACTGGGAGGGATAATGGGGCCCAGTATCGAAGCTGCAGCTACAACTCCGACAGCAAAATCTTCGTCATAACCATCCTTCTTCATTTCTGGAACCAGGGTTTTACAGCCGACTGCGGTGATCGCAGTAGCGGAGCCCACAATAGCAGCCAAAAACATTGCAACCAGAGTAGTTACATAGGCTAACCCCCCCCGGTAATGACCAACCAGCGAACGGGCAAAATTGGCCAGCCTTTCTGTAAGCCCACCTGAGTTCATTAATTCTCCGGCGAAAAGAAACAAAGGTACTGCCAGCAGGCCAAAAAGGTTTACCCCGTTAAACATACGTTGAGCAAGATTATCCATGAATATTAAATTTCCACTGGAAAGAATATGAATTACACCAGTTAAACCTAATACCCAGGCAATGGGTACTCCCAGTAACAGTAACACTATAAATCCGATGGCTGTTATCATATATAGTTTTCCCTCCAGTTCTTGATTTGTTTTATAATTGTTTCCAACACAAACCAGAAGCTAATAAGTGCTCCTATAGGAACACTTATGTAGGGGATCCACATTGGAAGGCGTAATGCTGGTGAAGCCTGGCCCAAAAGGGCTGGTGACAATACCTGCTTGGCACCGTACCATACTATCAGGCCGAGGAAAAAGATACTGATTAGCTGGGCTATAAGTTGAACCAGAGCACGATACCGGAAAGGAAGATACTTAAGCAAAAATTCCATGTTAGCCAGTTCTGCACGATAAACCACACAGCTAACACCAATAAAGCAGGTCCAAATCATAAAAAAACGAGATACTTCATCACCCCAGGAAAAACTAAAGCTAAAGCAGTAACGTACAATAACCTGCAAAACCACTACAAGGGTGGCCAAACCCACGGTAATTGCTGAAATCCACATAGCAGTACGATATAAAAGCTCACTGACTTTGTGCATATCGCGAAATCTCCTTTCTGGCAATTAAACAGGGAGGGTATTCCCTCCCTGTTTATTAACCAATAATTATTTCATTCCGTTAACCATATCTACAAAAGCTTTGATACGGGTATCTTTAGCAGTATATGCGGCAATTACAGGCTCTTCCGCTTTCTTAAATGTT
>JBLMZW010000087.1:0-6492 GCA_050259035.1 Chitinophagales bacterium
TCAGCTAAAAAGCGCCAATAATTCTCTCCCATATCGATGCCGCGATTCCATTCATTACACGAAACTACCAACTCATCAACAATTTTCTGAACTTCCATTGCTGAAACATCTTTGCTTAAATCACTAGTAAGCTTTCGGGTTATTTCGTCTGCTTTATGAATAGCATCATTAGTATTCTCTTTTAATGAATCTAACTCATCAACGTTATCTAAGTTTTTCTTCATTGCTTCTGTGAATTTTTCTATACTCCCATATTGTTTTACCGCCATTTGAGCTATTTCTGATTCCTTGGATTTTAAACCTTCAACCATTGTATTAAACTCATTAATACTGCCCCAACGCTCAATGATTTCACCAATATGATCCCTTTTAAACTCTTCTAACATATTGAAATATCCGCTTATATCAAATTCTGCAAAACTCATGCTCTTTTCTCCTTCCACAAGTCTGTCTAATAACTTCAATAATCGATTCAGCCGATCACGTTTTACCTGAATTAGTTCTTTCTGCTGTAAAAACGCCTTTTGCTTATCAAACGCGGGATTTCGCATAATCAAAATGATATCTTTCAAAGAAAAATTCAATTCCTTAAAAAAGAGTATTTGCTGTAACACTTCTAAAGCATCGTCGTCATACATTCTATAACCAGCATCGGTCACCTTGGTCGGCTTGAATAGACCGATTTCGTCGTAGTATTGTAAGGTCCGAACACTTATGTTAGCTAATTCTGAGACTTGCTTTATGGTTCTCAAAGTTAACCCTCCCGAGCTTGATTCTAGAGTTATCACTACTGCTTAAACTCCGCCGGCTAAAGTTTTCGCCAATATAGATAAGCTCTGTTTGTACAATACATTATCACGGAACGTGAGAGTCAACACTATTTTTAACAAAGGGCCAGCAGAGACCTATTTCCCTTCTGCACGAAGGATAATATAGATGGAACAGAGCTTTATTCGGAATAAAGAAGTCAACCGAAAATCATGACTGTTTTTTATCCGAGCGGATATGGGATTTCTACGAAAGTTAATCAAGTACGGCCATTACTTCGGGTTAAATCGTTAAGGTCATTCACTATGATTGCGTAATAAAATAGGATATAGCCGAAGACTTTAAACATATGGCCCAGGATTCCGACTATTGAGTAAACATTGATATATAAGGTAAAGCATATCTCAGTAAGGATGAATACCGCCAGAGCAGCCAGAATACCTAAATAGGATTTCCTATTAACTAAGCTTTGGTTTCTCCTCAAATGATAAAATGCCATTAACAATATTCCAATAACGATGTATTCATTGTATATCTTGAATGTGGTAAGGCCCCGCGCAGGGGTTAAACAGTCCGGCAGCCCTTGATAAAAAAACACGATCAATACCATTGCCATAGTGATTGCCGTAAAAGCCAGGTAAATGTTTCGTTCTAGAAACTTCCTTGTAAGACAGAAGGGAGCAAAAAGCAGCGACAATGATAAAATGTATCGCCCTGCTAGCCACAACTGAGTCGCCTTATTAGCTGTATCTTTTATCAGTACTCCCATTCCGTAGTAGGTAAGAACGTGAAGAAAGTCAATTATACTGACTGCCGCCAAGGCACAACCTAATAAAAAGACAAATGAATTACCGCTTGTCCCTATCGATTTTCTCGAATAGTTAAAAATCATCACCGCAATTACGATGGTGATTCCCTCTGCAGCTATATGGAATAACAGGAAGCCGCTGGCCGCTAAAGTGAAAAGGGCTATCAGTATTGTTAATAGAACTTCTCGGTTTTTCTGGATAAATTGATATAGATCCACACGCTCCACTTCCCATAAATTTCCTCATGGTTAATTATATCCAATGGAAAGACGGTATGTGCGCGGATGCCCCCAGACCTCCCTATTTTACTCTCGGACAAAAAGAAGGGGGGCATCAGAGGATACTCTGACACCCCCCGGTTGAGGTAGGTCAGTTTACTATTTGCAGGGGAATAGATATCTGGTTGTTTTCTTCTCCACCCCATTCGGAAACGGTATTCTCTTGATCAATGACGGCTACCATATACCAATTCCCGCTGGAATTCGCCGGCAGTTTCATATTGGTCTTCTTTTTACTGGTTTTTCCCGGCATGAGAGACGATAATTTTCTGGAGCCCAGGAGAATTTTACTTCCGGGATTGCTCCCATCCCAAAGATAATAAGTGACCGTTGTTTTACCCGATTTTATTCCGCCGGTGTTAGTTACTGACTCATTTACTGAGATTTTCCCACCGGGCTTTAAAGTGCCCGCTGTCGACAAGGAACCGGATACAAATTCGAGGTCGGGATAAAGCAGGGGAACAGTCAGGACGTTGCTCTTTTCGTCTTTATCCATGCCAATTACCACTGCCCAAATGTAGCATTGATCACCGGATAGATTTGATGGCAGGGTAAGGGTTACCTTGCCCTTTTTGTGCTTGTCGGGCTTGATAGAAGAGATTTTCTTTGTGGCGATAACATTGCCAGAGCCTTCCGCTTGAGTATCCACATAGAAAGACAAATAGGTATCCTTGCTGCTGGGGGTGGAAGCCGAGTTAAAAATATCAAAGTCGACTTTGCATTTGGCGCCGGGGTAAGCCTGGTTTACAGAAGAACTAATCTGCAGCGGATCGTCTGACGAGGGGGGGGCAGTGCCAGTGCCGATGGCATAGAAGGGGCCGTCATCACTGCAGGCGTAAATAATTCCGTCCACCATAGACGGAGTAGCCCCGGAACACATCTTGGGTAATTCATATTCCCAATTAACAACCCCATTAGGAGTAATGCTTTTTAACAAGGAAGTACAACATATAGCAAATATTGTGCCATTCTTTCCTATGACAGGACAGCTCCATGTACCGGGCACGCTCCATTTTGGGGTTCCATTGGGGTCAAGGGCCACCAGGCAAAAGGAATTATTACGGGCGCCGCCGAAATATATGGTCCCGTCAGGTGCTACGGCAGGCGCACCATTTATTTTAGCGCCAGCGGATTGATACTGCCATTTCTCGCTTCCGTCAGGATTAATAGCGGATAATATACAGAGTGTCCATTCGTTTTCTTTCTGCAACCCCACATAAACCGTACCATCTGGCCCAATAGCCGGGTGACCGGTGCCTTGATCCGGAGTTATACCACTGCTAAAGCTGTGTTCCCATTTCTTGTTACCGTCTGTGCCAACCGCTATAAGCATTCCACGCACTTCATTGGTTTGGCTGTTAGTAACCACACCACCCACGTAAATGGTTCCATTGGAGCCAATAACCGGTGTTGTCCGCCAACTTACGGTTTCATTCGCTCCCGTATTATATAACCACTCCCACTTCAACGTTCCATTGGGATTGATGGCAAGCAGCCCCTTATTGTAGGATGTCAAGTAAACGGTTCCCCCGTGGCCGATGACCAGTGATCTTGATGATCCTACTTCTAACTGCCAATCGATTGTTCCGTCGGGTTTGAGGGCAGCCAGATACATTTTGCCCTTCTCTGCGTATTCAATATAAATTTCACCGTCGGCCCGAATAGCGGGTTCTCCATATATACCGGAAAAGCTCCATTTTAGATTACCGTCGGGGCTAAACGCCAGGAGCTTACTGTCATAAACGCAATTAGGTACCAGATAGATAGTTCCGTCTGAACCTATAACCGAACGGGAATCATAATTCTGATTACAACCGGTGGGGGCTTCCCACTTTAATAGGGGCGAAATCGGCCCGTTAAAACGAGCCTGATGGCTCCAGTTGAAAGCCGCGGGCTGGAAGGCGTCAGAGTCGTAGGCTCCGGCTTCGTAACCGGCTCCCTGATAGAAAGGTTCAAGGGCGGCGATGGCTGGCCCGGTGGGGGTGACACAAAACATCAAAGCCAATACCATTAAGGAGACTAGTAATACTGACCAATGTCTGTACACTTTCGCTTCATTCCTTTCCTGGGAAAAGGCCTTGAGGGGATGCCTGTCAAAGCCAGTATCCCGATATTTGTTATTTACGAAAGAGTATAGCAACCTGGCGTGAAATTTTCGTGAAATGGAAACGTGGGGACGTTCTTTTTGTTTCATAATCTATGCTCTGTGTACGTTTGTTAAACTGAGGCCAGTGACTCGTGCTATTTGACGGAGTGTTACACCTTCGCTCATCTTAATAGTTCTCAGGATTGCATCGCGTTTTGCCTTTTCTTGTCCATGCAGCTTTCCAATAAGTTCTCCATCCATTAAAGCTTCAATCTCAGCCTTAACCTCACCATCCGTTTTTTTGAATTTCGCTTCATCATCCAGACATTTATCTTCGTTTTCTTGTTTCATGAACTCACGAAATGTCATTATCGCTGAAATACGGTTCTGATGGATGATATTCAGGATTAAATCCGTTTTTGTTAATCCGGATGGATACTCCCTGTCCCCATAATACGCATGGATGCTGCTCCATCTGTAGGCTTCCGCTTCAGACACCATGCCAGACTTTACTGGATTATTATGTATATACCGAATTACTGTAAACAAGTATTTATCGTCTTTAATGCATTCGCTCCCGTATCGTCCTTGGAATACATGTCCGCTTCGGTCGTACTTCTGGTTATACCACTTGGCGTAGCTGGTTCCAATTCGGCTCATGATTCGAGATACTGGATCCCCGAATTCACGGACCAACAGGTGAATATGATTGCTCATCAGACAATATCCGTGAAGTTCATACTCATCGTCTTCTTTCTTTCTGGCAAGCGTTTCCAAGAATCGCAGCATATCATATTCATCATAGAAAATGTCTCCCCGATTAATTCCCCGTAAAACGATGTGATATATTCCGCTCTCGCACCTTTGCCTCGCTTGTCTTACCATCTCAGCTCTCCATGCATTTATTTCCATTATATCCGTATGTAGTTAAAAGGCCTACCGTTTTTCACGGTAGGCCTCCATATAAGGTCTATACCATTTTCGAGCTATCTAATTTCTGAAACAAGAAGAACGTCCCAGCGTTTCAAGGGCTTTAAGGGTTATCCATTTTGATTCTTTACCTTTAACTTCGATGTTTTTGATCATTTTTCCGTTAAAGGTGTTCTCAAGTATCCACCTGTTGTTCGTATTTCTCTTGTTTTTGACTATTTCTAAGGCCTCATTCATACGGGGATCGTGGTAGCCGAGTTCGGTTAGAATCCCCAGTATCTCCAGTATGTCTGTCTGGTACATCAGGGGAAATCCTAGCTTCAACCAGCCGGGTTTGGAAACGCTTTTTAGATCATGGCTTTTTTTGTGTATATGATGGGTCAGGATATACTCGGTAAGAGAATTGATCCTTTCATTAATTGCGTTGTTTCTTTTGTCACTGGGAATAGCTGATAATGCTTTAAGAGATTTGACCACTCCCATGTGGCATGTATGTTTGCCCCAACAGACTTCTAGCCGGTCATAAGGCCAGCCTTCCGGTTGCTCTGAGATTCCGTCGTCACTTCTTTGGTATTTACATATCCATTCTATCCCCCGCTGAACTCTCTGGTCCTCAAGCATCCCGAGTTTAATGAGGCTATAAACCATGTTTCCGGTTAAGCACGGTATAACCTCGCTATGTCTTCCGCCCGGGCCCTTCCCTCCCTTATTCATGGCAAAGCCAAAAGACTCTATGTCCTGGGAATTGTCGAGTATAAATTCACATGCCTTCTTAATCTGTTCATTCTCGCCGTCGGCCCCCAGTTCGGCCAGAATAATCAATTGCCATACGGTTCCTGAGTATTTTTCGGTATAGAACTTTTTGGGGTCACCCCAGCATACGTCATTCTGCTTTTCTAAGATCTCAGGTACGATTCCGGTTTTCATGATATCCTGTTTAGCTGCTAATACTTCTTTATCGTTCTCTGGTTGGTTTAACAGCCTAGTTAACGCCAAATACCTGACTGAAGGGTTGTCCTTTTCCAACAGCCATTCAATGGTTTCGGTTGTGGTTATTTCCTCAATACTTCTCATTCCTACACCTCCAAGGCTTTAATGCTTCCACCACCAGCGAGATGAAGGTACTGTATTCAACCCCAGTACTCGCCGCGTCAAATGCTTCATAATATGCCACGGTCTTCCTTACGAACAATCACCGGTAGATATCCTTCTTTTGTTAATTCCAGTTTAGCCCAATTTATAATAATCACAAACCTATTCTATTAATTTCATGCTCGCCTAATTGACTTATTTCGTATTTATCCAACCGAAGGGTCGAGCACCAAAGTACTAAGAAATCTATATATTAAATAGATAGAAATGGATTGGGTAAAAAATCAGGAGGCTAGACCATGTTGATCAAAGTGAAAAAAGGGCGGGTCCCCAGAAGCTGTCCGTCAGGATTTCAGAGCCGGTATACTGTAGTTCGAGGCGATACTATGTATTTAATAGCGCAGCGTTATGGCATCCCCTTGATGGCCCTAATCAATGCCAACCTGCATATTACTAATCCGAATTTGATTTACCCGGGAGATGTATTATGTGTTCCCTCCCAACTAGTCTTACCCTGTTGCGTTATTCT
>JBLMZW010000088.1:0-3264 GCA_050259035.1 Chitinophagales bacterium
AAGCCGCCGATCAAGGCGGTAACAAAGACCAGCACAATATCAAATATCAGAGTCATTAAAACCTCCTATCCCACTCCCCCAACAAAAATGAGTAGTCATTCGGCTACCCACCCCAGTATGCTCATATCCCTCTAAAACCCTGCTTCACTTTTTTTGATCGGGTTTACGTTGACACGAATTCGAGTATAAATTATCCACCTATATTATATCATAAGGGGAACTAGAAAACTCGCCAGATGGAGCCCCTTAGGCCAAGTAATCCTGGTTTCCACAACTGGGGTTCAGATTATAGCCCTTGCCGGCAAATTCGTTCGCGACTACATCCCCGTGATATACAGCTGCCGCATCAGGCCTAGTTCACAAATATGTCATCGTGGTGATCAGAAAATACAAAGTACCTATCTTCAAGAAATGAAGTAGGCGGGGCTCCCGGCCAGGCGGACGGTTCTGTTGTATTTAGTGCCGTTTTAACACAATAGGACAGTGGTCATCAAATTACGTTCCTACCCGTTTGGTTAGTGAAATTAACTGAGTCCTCTTTTCCTCTATTCTTAGATTGGCAATCATACTTTCCATACCCGCCGGAGATAGAATGTAATCACCCCTAGAGTTGATTATGCAGTATTTCCCGTTCTCTTTTACAATAGCTTTTCCTTCGCTAAAGCCAGGCAGGAAATAGTCATACTTCATAGGAGTGACAGGCAGACCGTTCATATTTATATATCCCCATTTGCCATTCATGCTCACTCGAGCCAGGCCGTCTTTGTAATCCCAGCCATCGTCAAATTGCGCTTTGACAGCGAATTTGCCTCCGGCATCGATGTATCCGAATTTTCCGTTCAATTTCACACCGGCCAAACCATGCGAAAAATCCGTTCCTTCCTGATAAATAGGAGGAAGTACCCACTTGCCGTTTGTGCCGACATAGCCAATCTTACCTGGACGCACAACAACCCTAACTTTCCCTTCGTGAAAAGCATCGGCTGAATAAACTTTGAGCGGACCTACGACCGTTTTCCCTTTCGTGTTTATAAAATAGAGTGCCTTGTTCATTCGCACTTGAGCAAATCCTTCCGAAAAAGCAGAGGCATTATCATATTGAAAAGGAATCACGGTCTTGCCGGTTGCATTGATATATCCCCATTTTCCATTCAATTTGGCTACTGCCAAACCATTATTAAAGGGGAAGGCTTCTTCATAGATGATAGGTATAACGGTTTCTCCCTTTTTGTTTATGTATCCCCGTCTATCGGCCATCTCGACAGAAGCCAATCCCTCTGAAAATCCAGAAGCCAATTGGTACGTAAAAGGAATTACTACCTGGCCGTTTTTATCAATGAATCCGTATTTGCAATCCTCATCAAATACCGATGCCACCGCAAGCCCCTCGGAAAACTCATCCACTAAAAAGAAGTTTGGTTGTATCGCAATATTTCCATTGGCATCAAAAAAACCAGCCCGATAGGTCTTCCCATTGGACAAGGTGAAGCTGGCCAACCCCTCCTTATACTCTCCGGCAGTGAACACTGTATAGGGTTTCGTGGATGTCTCCGCCACTCCTTTGGACACAAAAATGCCAAACGTTGAAAAAATAAAGAGAAACAAAACCATCAACCGAAGCCAAACCCTTTTGTGCATTTTCCACATCTCCTTTATCAATTTTATCGATATTAATGCTCAACCTATCCCGAAGTTTCCACTCGCCTGCCCCGGTTTGCAGAGACACACAGGCATCAACAACGTTCAGCCTGCCGATCCACACCGGCTCCCCACCCCTCTGATTCAGAGCATACGCAAAATACTTGGCATGATAAATTAGTAGTCATTCTTTCCATCTTTGTACCTTTAATTTTAATATTGGGCAATAGGCGTTTTCCATTAATCGTGATATCTATATATATTTCGGTTAGATGGGATGCTTTCCCTCCCGTCTCATTTCGGCTGATTTTGACTTTGATTAGGCAGTTATATCTAATTCCTCTATAGGTATTGTCTTACCTACAGTGATATGTCTGTCACACTCAACGTACCAGTAAAGTTTTTCCTCCATTGTCTTACCCCATGTGGATAACCAAGTGACTGAAGGATTCAGGAATCCAATGTCGAACTGAACGGAGGGTAGTCTACCACAATGTGGTAAGGGACAAGCATGTTTGGACTAGGAGGTATGGATTGGTGGTAAAGCGTTACATATCTGGTTCGCGTGATGGGTTAAGGGCGTCTATTCCGATAAAATGGGGAATGGTTGTTCTTTTGGCCTTTATATTTCTGTTTGTCGGGTTAGGCGGCATACAGGCTGTTGCTAATGATACTTCCGGAACTGCCTGTCCGAGTGCTGCGCCGGGTAGTAGTCATTCCATCAGTAGCAGCAATCAGATAGAGGCAGCTGTCATACCGGGGCTGGATGGCAAACGGGTTCTCTTCATCCATGAAGGCAGTACGGCAGAGGGAAGTATTTCTAATACCAATTGGGATGGGTATTCTAAGATTGCTACCTTCCTTAGAAATCAGGGCTGCGAAATCGAACAGAAGAACCTGAATCCAATCACGGCCAACGACCTCAGTGGATATGACGTGGTGGTATTCTCGAATGGGTGGAAGAATCGGCTTATTTCCAACGACGAAGCGCAAGTTGTGGTGGAATATGTCTATAATGGCGGCGGACTGTACCTGATGACTGAGTTGGGGGTTCCTTCTTGGATCAATTGTAACAATTCTGCTAATAAAATCGGCAGCTATATGGGAATCCAGTTTGACAGCGGAGTCATTTGTGATGACGTTAATTATCAATACCATTCGAGTGATCCGGATGGCGGGGTAGATTTGCCCCTTATAACAAATATCGCCAGTCATGATGTTACTAAAAATGTTGGAACCTTCACAATTAACTGGGGTTCTAGCATAACGGTTAGCTCTCCGGCGCAGGTGCTGGCTTATTCGGGACCTGAATCCTGGCTGGATACTAATGCCTACTATAATTCCGGCGGCTATTTGGTATGTTCTCATGATTCCAATGAATCCAGAGGGGCCAGACCAGTGTTAGCTGTTTGCCGTTACGGTCTGGGGAAGGTGGTAGCTTTAGGGGATAAAAGCTCCTTAGTAAATGCCTGGGTAGATGACTACGACCACTATAACCTGATCTGCAATATCCTCTGCTGGCTGAGCCCGGAAAACCTTTTCACCATGACTCCTGCTAATCCGGTAGCCGGTCAAACCGTTACTTTCGATGCCTCCTATGCCTACGATCCTGACGGCATCGTGGTA
>JBLMZW010000089.1:0-9455 GCA_050259035.1 Chitinophagales bacterium
ACCAGAGTCAAAAGGGTTGACGTGATTAGGCCGCCGATAACAGCGTAGGCCATTGGAGCCCGGAATGATGCCCCTGCCCCTCCTTCGGCAATAATTGGAATCATGCTGAAAATCATTGCCAGAGTTGTCATGATAATTGGCCTTAACCTTATGGCCGCCGCTTCCAATATTGCTTCTTTACGTTCCAATCCTTCGTCCCTGCGTTTCTTGGTAAAATCGACAAGTAGTATAGCATTTTTGGTTACTAACCCCATAAGCAATATTATGCCAATCATGGCTGCGAAGCTCAGTTCTTTATGACCGGCCCAAAGTCCAAATATTGCCCCTATAATAGCCAGGGGGAGCGAAAACATGATCGATAAAGGATCAATGAAGCTCTCAAATAAAGCTGCTAAAATTAGAAATATAAACAAAGCGCCCATAACCAGGGCAATCGCCATGCCGCCAAAAGTATCAGACATTAGCGAATTAGTCCCACCCGAGGTTACACTTAAACCGCTGGGTATACCGATGTTTTCAACTTGTTTTCTGAACGCCTTATCGAAATCTCCTGTGGAAATACCGGATACGTTAGCGGAAATCTGGATTCCTCTTTCTTTATCATATCTATTAATGGTTGATGAAGCTGTGGTAAATACTTTATTCGTTACCTGTGTAAGCGGCACTAATATGGGTTGATAATTATAGGTGTTTGAACTCGGAACATATATTCCGTTAAAGCTCCCCAGATCCTGGCGTTCGTTATCATTCAGTTTTACCTTGACATCGCAGCGGCTCTCACTTTCAAACTGTCCTACTACTACACCGTTGTATAAAGTCCTTAACGTGCTTCCTACAGCAGCCGGACTTACCCCCAGATCCTCTGCCTTGTCACGATCTACCTGAAATTCTTCTTCCGGGTTCCCTGCCTTGTAGCTCAAGCTTACATCTTCAGCACCCGGTATATTTTTTACCGTTCGCTCCAGTTCCAAGGCAAAACGCTGGAGTCTCTCGAAATCGTCACCGGTTATATGATAAACAAAATCTTTTTCTGACGAACCCATATTCGCCACTGAACTGTTGCCCGTGATGGAAAATTCTATTCCGGGAATTTTCCTAAGACTATTTCTCATAGAGGCTACAATATCATTAATGGGTTCTTTTCTGCTGTCCTTTGCGGTTATTTTGATATACATCGATACATTATCCGTTTTTACTACAGAATAAGTGTAGAGCACCTGCGGGCACTTTCTAACTATTCCTTCCATTTCCCGGGCTATTGATTCGGCCTTTTCCAGGGACAGCCCGGAATCAAGATTGGCAGCTATATTGATTTCACCTTTATCTTCCGCTGGTATAAAGGTCGTTCCCAAGAAAGGTATTACGCCAATACTCATGGCAAGTAATATACCGGCAATCAGCACGATGCTAAACCTGTGCTCCAAAGACTGTCTCAGAAAATCGGCATATTTTCTACTCAGTTTCTCGAACATATGGTTTACCCGATTCAAAAACCTACCCATTACTCCTGTGCTGTTTCCCTCACCCCTTAAATATTTGGAAGAAAGCATAGGAACCAGGGTAAAAGATATAAACAGCGATACCAGCACGCTGAAGGCAACCATAAGACCGAACTCCCTCATGTATCTGCCCACTATCCCGTTACTCATAGCCACCGGCAAAAATACCGCTACAATAGTCAGCGTTGTGGCTACAACTGCCTGGGCGATCTCCGAAGTAGCCTCTTTTGCTGCTTGAAATGGTGATTTACTCATATCCATCTGGCGTACAATATTTTCAATCACCACAATGGCGTCATCGACCAATAAACCTATGGACAGTGAAAGAGCAACAAGAGTAACCAGGTTGAGAGTAAAATTCATTAGTTTCATAATCGTAAAAGTAGCAATAATTGAGGTTGGAAGTGAAGCAGCGCTGATCAGGGTACTTCGAACACTCCCGAGGAACAAGAATATTATGACAATGGCTATTATACAGCCCTCTAGAAGTGTTTTCTCCACATTATTAACCTGTTCGTTAATCATCGTAGAGTTATCCCTGACAATATCGATCTTTACATCCTGAGGCAGATCCTTTCTTATTGCCTCAATCTCATCTTTTATAGCCCTGGCAACATCCACCGTATTAGATCCGGATTGTTTAACTATGTCTATTCCCACGGTACTTTTCCCGTTATAGATTGAAATACTACCCATCTCTTTAATACCATCATTAACATTTGCGATATCACTGACATGTATTTCATCACCGCCACGTTTACCGACCAGAATCTTCCCGAAATCATCTACACTTTTTACGCTTCCAATAGTCTTAAGCGTGATCTCACTATCGTTATTTGAGACTTTTCCACCGGGAATATCCAAATTATTTAATCCCAGGCTGTTGGTTACCTCCGCAGGTGTGATACCAAAGGAATTCATTTTATCCTTGTCAAGGTGAATCTGTATTTCGCGCTCACGTTCCCCGTATACGTTAACAGCACCAACACCTTTGACTGTACTCAATTTCTTGCTTATCGTATTGTCTACGATCTCCGATATCCTCTTGTCTCCGGCGGTGCCAGTAACAGCCAGTGATATAATCGGCTTGGCTGTAACATCATATTTAGCGATAATAGGTTCCTGGATATCCTGAGGAAGGTCACCCCGAATGGACCCCATTTTATCCCGCACTTCCTGAATTGCTTCGTCCCCCGGCTTTTCAAGGATAAATTGCACCACCGTAATTGAAACGCTATCCATCACGGTAGAAGTTATATGGTCTACACCTGATATCTGGCCCACAGCATCTTCTACTTTTTTAGTAACCTTTAATTCAATCTGATCAGGAGAAACTCCCGGTTGGACAACGGAAACTGATACCACAGGTGTATCGACCTCGGGCAGGTCATTGATAGGAAGTCCTATAAAAGACACAGCTCCTATAACAAGCAGTGCAATAACAATTACAATGGTAAAAACGGGACGTTTTAAACTAAGATTTGTAAGAAACATACTTTATTATTCACCCCGGTCTATAGCTACTGAAATAAGATCCCCATCTTGGAGCGAATTCACATTGGTACATATGACGCTTTCGCCTTCGTTAAGACCAGACTTGACTTCTATTAAATCTTTATAGGTTTCGCCGACAACTACATCATTTTTACGTGCCACCCCATGTTCGTCCGTGAATACATAGTAACTTCCCTCGCTGCCTGCCACGGCTTTAATTGGGATAACAAGCGCAGGTATTTTAATGCCGTTACTAATATCCACTTTGGCATAAATACCGGGCCTAAGCTTGTTGTATTTATTCGGCAATTCCACTTTACATGAAAAAGTTCTTGAAGTCGCGTTGGCCGTCGCACTTATATAACTCACAGTCCCGTCATAAACACTATCATCATCAATAATCCTGATCTGTGCCTTTTGGCCAATCTTAATTCTATATACATCATCCTGAGTTATTTGGAACTGTGCTACTATGACCGATGTATTTTTCACTTTAGCCAACGGCACCCCGGGAGTTACATACTGTCCCACTTCAACATTCTTTTGATCAACAATACCGTTTATGGGAGCTCTGAGAACCATGTTATCAAGTGAATGCTGTAGACTATCAACCCCATGTTGAGCCACCTGGATGTTGGCTTTTAAAGCTTCCAGATCCGCTTGAGCAACCTTAAAGGCGGTTTCGGCATTATCCATGTCGTTTTGGGATACCGCTCCAGCCTCGAAGAGCGATTTGGCATTATTGTAATTACGTTGCATTGTTTTAAGACTTGCTTCTGCTTTCGGTAAAGCTGCTTTAACCGCAGCTAACTGGCCCTGTGAGACTTTTAACTGGTCATAGATAGTCTGGCTGTCCAGTTGGACCAATGGTGTACCCTTGACAACCTTCTCCCCTTCTTTGAACATTATCTGCACAACCTTGCCCGGGACTGTTGTCCCCAGCACACCGTCTTCCGACGAGTTCAAAGTAGCGTCATAAGTACTGGTCTGCGGTAATTGAGTATTTTTGATTTTCTGGACCTCGACGGTAGTTATGTTGTTTGCTGAAGCCTTTTGGGCATCCTGCTTGTTCACTCCTGTCCTGGAGCCTATATAATGGTATAAAACCACCCCTATTATTAAAACCAATACAATAGCAGCATAGGGAATAGTCTTTTTTACGTTTTTCATTTGCTCCTCTACTCCTTTATAAATTCAATGGAATGACGGGTTGTATAATGAATCGTCGTTCATTATTGCGGCAAAAAATATAAGGTTACAACAAACCTTATCTATAAATAAAATTATTTGAGTCTCTCAATAATACTGGTATAGTTCAAATACAAGACCAACAATTGGCCAATCAGGTTTTTTATTCTCTCATTATCGCCCTTACATTTTCTTAATATGGTAAAAACGCCTTCGACTAAAGTACAAGTTCCTACATAAAAAATCAATTCATCAGCAACTACAATCCCTGCATCTGCCAACTTGGGCAATATTTCTTTTTTAGTGCGCTCTTCGATAAGAATGATAAGATCTTCTTTAATATCCTGGTATTTGGACCCTTCGCTTTTATCCAATAAAATCATGAATTCCTTGCTGTATTTCTCATACACCTTCATGACTTTATCAACAATATCTGCAATGATGGATACCATGTTTTTACCTAAATCAGCCGTTTCATAATGATCGAAGATAAGTTTAGTGAATTGTTCATATACAGGCTCCATTATGTAATAAAACAACTCGTCTTTTCCGTCAAAATACCTGTATATGTTGCCTGTAGCAATTCCAGCGTCCTTGGCTATTTTCCTCATGGACGCATTGCTGAACCCTTTTTCATCAAATTCATTTAAGGCAGCACTAATTATTCGGTTCTTTATTTCATCTTTGAGGTATTGCATAAGTGAACCCCCGTTCACTATTAAATATAGTCTCAGTTCTATTCATCTGTCAACGGTTAATGATGCCTCTATTACGTCAAATCAAAAGAATTTCTCTTTTCTCTCATCCTGGAATTGCCATTATTCCAGGCTAGCAACGGTAATTTCTGTCCGAAATGTTTGATCGTTATTTACTTATTGATTATAATTATTATATATAAGCAAATGAGGTGTACCCTGTTGAAGAAGGTTGAAACCAAATTGGTAAATAGCATTTTAGACGCCTTTGAATGTGCTAAAGATGCACTCGCGCTGTTACCCCAGCTGCCACCGAATATGAAACCGGTTTATTTTCGCATTCTCAACTCAATTTATAGAATAAGTGATGAAACTGGAAGTTCACGCGTTTCTGATATAAGCAAGGAATCTGGATTATTGCTTCCCAATGCGACAAAGGTTATTAATGAGATGGTTGAATTAAATATCGTTGAAAAATTTACCCTGACTTCTGATAAACGTGTTGTATTAGTGCGGGCAACCGAATTGGGAGAGCAGTATATTCAACAATATATTCTCTCGTTTATAAATGGTTTGGAGAAAGAATTATTAACAATAAATGAAGTTGACTGCACGATAATGATCGAAACCATTGATAAAGTCTATCGGGCAATGATGATGGTAAGTAAGGAAAAAGGAACGGATGTTTCCAACCAATGGATATAGAGAAAAAGGAGTAGGCCAATGTTCAAAGTAAATGATTATGTTGTTTATGGCTTAATGGGAATATGCCAGATTGCAGATATTCGTAAAGATGAATATAACCTTGACGATGAAACCGAATACTACATTCTACATTCTATTCATGATACTGACATGACAACTATCATGGTGCCTGTAAATAACCCCAATATTTCGATAAGACTAATCAGTACAAAAGATGATGTTTTGTCACTAATAGCTGCGATACCGGAAATGGAAACTGTTTGGACGGATGATGATAAACAAAGAGCAAAGATATATAAAGCTGCTCTTAAAACAGGGAAACCCGAAGAATGGATTAAAATTATCAAAGCAATATATCTGGAAAGGAAAGCAAGGTCTGTCGCCGGTAGAAGGCTCACCAAGACCGATGAAGATATATTTAATGTTGCGGAAAAACACCTATATGAAGAATTTGCTGTAGCTTTAAATATACCTCCAGACGAAGTTCTCCCCTGTATTCATAAACGCATTTCATGAATACTACCCAATGGAAAGTCACAGGCATGACTTATTCGGCATCCTGCAGCTTTCCTCCAATCATCCTCTTACCGATAGCAAAATTGCTAAACAATGGGTTACTTCTATAATTACTATGTTTGGATGTTTATGTTGGTCTTAACAAAGTCTTGAATACCCTCAAGATCGTTTTTCTATCACCAATAATTATAGTGTACCCGGTCCTCATGATAACGGTTTTCAGACTTCTTCTGCTCCGCCGGATACCCAACCGGAACCAACGCAAAAGGGATGATATCTTCAGGTATTTTAAATAGTTGGCGAAGTCCTTTCATGCGTTCCTCCCGCGGGTAAACCCCCAGCCATACTGCGCCTAGACCTAACTCCTGAACTTCTAATAGAAGGTTCTCAGTGGCCGCCGAGCAATCCTGTATCCAGTAATCCACATCATATTTGCTTAGCCTGGTATCCGCACAAACCAAAACCGCAACGGATGCCTGTTTAATCATGCTGGAGTGGGGATGATAATTCGGCACCTGATCAAGTAAATCTCTATCTCTGATAACGATAAACTGCCAGGGCTGTTCATTCCCAGCTGAAGGCGCATACATGGCCGCCTCCAACAACAGCTTAACCTGCTCGTCAGTAACCGGTTGGCTCGTATACCGACGAATACTCCTTCGATTCTTGATGGCTTTCATTATTAGCCCTCCATCCGAAATACTGTATCAGGGGGGGATTAATCTCCTGTGTGTTTTTGACGTTCTCTAAAAATGCAGAAAATCCTATCTTATCTTTTCATTCTTTTAATATCTTTTGAACCATTCCTTTGTAAAACATTTTATCAAGCATTTTCGGAGCGAGAAAGTTCATTACCTGCAAAGATTTTCCTTCCACAACCTCCCTTTTTTCTGCAGTGATAGCCTCAACTATTCTTGCTGCCACATCTTTTACATCGGCCTTTCTGCGATTACCTGCCTGGTTATGGTCCAGACCTATTTCGCTAACGGTTGTTTCGAAGAATTCTGTATTGGTTTCGGGAGGACAATAGTTTAGAATTTTTATCCCGTATTTTCTAAGTTCCAATCGCATTCCATCCGATAACGCATCCATCATACTCTTAGTACTTGAATAAGCTGATAAGAAAGGAAGCGCTCTTTTACTTAAAGCTGAGGAAACATTAACGATCATGCCCTGTGTCTTTTTAAGTGAAGGAATTGCTGCCTGACTTAAATTAAGCATTCCATAAACATTGGTTTTTACCAATCGATCAAATTCCGCTAAAGGTATCTTCTCAATTGTGCCAAAGTATCCTGCGCCGGCATTATTCACTACAATATCTATCCTGCCATACGTTTCAAATGCTAGTTTTACGGCATTAAATACTTGTTCCCTATCAGTAACATCCGTCTTTATAGCCAAGGCTTCATGTTGAAACTCTTTAAGTTCGGCTACTATTTCCTTTAGTTTGTCTTCTCTTCTAGCCAGAAGTACAACTTTTGCTTTATTGGCAGTAAGCAACTGAGCCAAAGCTTTTCCAATTCCACTTGAAGCCCCGGAAATTACAGCAACCTTATTTGTTAAATCCAAAAGCCTCTACCTCCCAAAGTCCGAAGTATCTCTGGATATACGCATTATATATCCCGATTTATTTTAACCTCCGCTGCAATAAATGAAAGCTAAAATACCAGTTGCTAAAGACCTGTTTTGCCAGAAGTCTGATTGATAATAATTATTTTGTTTGTACAATTATAGTTCCCATTATTGCTTACTTGTTTGTATAGGAAGTAACTTTTTTCTTGCGTTGGTTTTTTTCTCCTAGTCTTCGAAAATGTTAAGCGGTATAATGAACTACTCCATTAATACAACCCGATATATACGTTCTAACTGTTGGAAACAGAAAGGGTGTTTATTTTGAGGAAAGCGTTTATTTCACCATCTAAATACGTTCAGGGGGAGGGAGAACTCCGAAACCTGGGGTATTTTATAAGTTGTTTCGGTAAAACCGCTCTGCTCGTAGCTAGCCAAAGCGGCTATGAACGAGTTAAGAAAGCCTTAAACGAAACAGCTCTAAAATTTGACGTATCCTTTGTAAAGACTGACTTTTGCGGTGAATGCTCCAAAGCTGAAATTGCCAGGTTGGATATGCTTGCGCGAGACAACGGCTGTGATTGTGTTATCGGCCTCGGCGGCGGGAAAGCGATAGACACCGCTAAATGTGTGGCAAACGGGAAACCTCTTATTATTGTGCCGACTAACGCGGCAACTGATGCACCAACCAGCCATCTTTCGGTCATATACAACCAGGACGGCGCGGTTGAGGAATTAGCATTCTTTCCAAAGAATCCGGATGTGGTTTTGGTTGACACCGATGTGATCGCGAAATCCCCTGCTCGGCTTTTAGTATCAGGGATGGGCGATGCGCTGGCTACCTTCTTCGAGGCACGTTCTTGTGGAAATTCGTTTAAGGAAGTCTGGGCTGGCTATCCATGCGGAGCCCGGGAAGAGGTATGTCCTCCAGCAAAGCCAACCAGAACCGCGATGGCACTCGCCAGGCTTTGTTATGAGACCCTTCTCGCAGACGGTTTAAAGGCAAAGCAGGCCTGTGAACTTAATATAGTAACCCCGGCGTTGGAAAATGTCGTGGAGGCCAACACACTCCTGTCCGGCCTGGGTTTTGAAAACGGCGGCCTAGCGGCGGCGCACGCCATTCACGATGCCCTGACCACCGTCCCGGAAACACACGCCTATTACCACGGTGAAAAGGTTGCTTTCGGGACAATATGCCAGCTCGTTCTGGAAAACGCGCCGAAATCGGAAATTGAGACTGTAATTAGGTTTCTTTTGGAGGTAGGTTTGCCCGTTTGTCTTGAGGAGATCGGCATAAAATCTTTGTCAAATGAAAAGCTGACTGAGATTTCTATGGCCGCTTGTCAGCCTGGTTCAAATATGCACAATATGCCCTTCCCTGTTAAGCCGAATATGGTTGCAGCCGCTGTTCTAGCCGCTGATAGAATCGGGAGAACGTATAAATCAACTATGAACCGGTAGCAAAAGGCAGGTGGAATTAAATGAAAAAAATACACTTTTGCATAATCGTTATTATTTTGTTAATGTTCTGTGGCTGCAGTAGATCGATGAGCCCCCTCCCCCCAATTGAAACAGCAAAGATAGGTACCATGGAGGGGTCGGTTAATGAATCTTATGCGCAGATAGAATATCCAAATGCGGATGTAAAAAGATTCAATAATTATGTGGAGTCATCTGATGCGCTTTTGTCCGGTAAAATTGATTATGCCATGATGGATTACGCAACGGCCTGGAACTTTGTAAGATACAATAAGGAATTCTATATCATGCCGGAAAAGTTAACCAAGGA
>JBLMZW010000090.1:0-2998 GCA_050259035.1 Chitinophagales bacterium
CCAGGACTGTAATACCGGCATACACCGCATATCCCTTAAGCTGGTTTGGCTCCGGCCAGGACTTACATAATAATATTTCAGCCAAAAGGTAGCCAAAAACAGAACCCAGCAAGTAACCGAAAAGTATCCAGCCGGGACTGTGCAGCGCTTGCTGCAAAATATATCCGCCCGTCAACATAAAACAGAAGGTTACTCCGTATTTGAAAACCGGCCTCATCCAGGAAAAGGCCACCGTTTGTCCGGCTGATTCCACTTTTCTAACCCGGTAAAGGACAAAAGAAAGAAGGTAGAAAACCAGACACAGAATGACGAAAACTATTACCTGATTAATACTCAGGGATTTTGATCCCATATCCATGATTACCGTCAGGGGAGATAAACTAAGTAAGGTTCCTTCCATTTTGGGCTGTATTGTCAGACCGTAAACCAGAGACTGAAGGTTGAAAAGAACCAGCGTTCCCAGTCCTGTGGGCAAAAGTAGCATAATATAGGTCAGGATTCCCTGCATGACAGACAGCCCGGTACATATTCCCACAAACATTGCTGCCGTGAACATAACCAGATCTATTAAAACGGTCGTACCCAGCCAAAGCCCGATATCCGCGCCGCTAAAGTAGGCCTCCAGGTTAAGACCAGTCAGTAAAGCCCAGCAGGCTAAAGCGGTTAATAAAACCGGCAGAACCAGCATAATGACACCCGTTATAGCGTGAGTATGTAATAGAGTCTCTCTCCTAATGGGCAGGCTGTGCACCAGTACCGCCTGGTTTCGCTCCTGAAGATAACGGAAAAGCCGCAAAGCCAGGAGGACGGGGACAATCAGCAATAAAATAGTCTGATAGCTATCGGTGAACAGCCAAAAAACATTTTTCATCATGGAATAATTCTCGGGTATTTCGGAACTGTAGTTCAGGTAAATCCGCAAGGGTACCAGGAATAATAAGGCCAGTAAATAGGCCGTTCCGAACCAGGAAAACTGCCGCAGATCATTCAGAAATACGCCCCGGTTAAACAAGGATGTTTTGGATTTCATACCCTGCATCCCCCATTTCATAAATAAATATCTCCTCCAGTGTCGGGGCTAGCATATCAAGGATTACCGGGTTACAGCGCATATAATGGTCGGTAATCTCTTCCCGATCACCCTTTATGATGAATATAGTAGTGCTGCCGCGTTCCTCTCGGTAAATGAGTCCCGGATGTACCAGACGTTCAGCCGGTGTTCCGGGGGGAAAAGCCGCCTGCACCTTATGAAGCCTTATTTTTAATTCGTCCAGCTCCTGGTCCAGAAGCAATTCACCTTTATGAATGATGCCAATATGGTCGCATAGGTCTTCTAGTTCTCTTAAATTATGAGATGATATGATTACACTGGTTCCTCTTTCGGCTACGTCCTGGATTAACAAATTTTTTACCTGCTTGCGCATCACCGGATCCAGCCCGTCAAGGGGTTCATCCAAAATAATCACTTCAGGCATGGTGGAGAGAGCCAGCCAGAAGGCGGCTTGTTTCTGCATACCCTTTGATAAACGATGAATCCATTTATCCATACTTACCTGGAAGACTTCCTGCAGCCGTTGAAATCTTTCCTCATTCCAGGTGGGGTAAATCTTTCGATAAAACACGGCCATATTCTTAACCGAATAGGTGGGGAAAAAGCTCGACTCGTCCGGAATAAATGCGATACCGGATTTAACCTTCACGTTTTCATAAACCGGTTCCTGGTTTATTAGTATTTCGCCCTCATCCTGAAGGTAGACTCCGGCTAAAAGCTTCAACAACGTGGTTTTTCCCGCTCCGTTTGAGCCTACCAGGCCGTAAATAGAGCCCGGGCCGACCTTTAAGTCTATATTCCTCAACGCCACCAAATCATCGAACCTTTTGGTCACTCCGCTCATCTGCAGCACCCGGCATCCCTCCTTTAACTTCAATCTCCTCAATATTCCTTACAATTTCTTCTTTTGACATACCCAAAAACAGTAATTCGGAAGATATTTTCCTGAGATCAGCCTTAAGCCGTTCCATTTTTTCCGAATTAGGATTGGGGATGGCCCCGGAAACAAAATTCCCCTTGCCTTTGACTGAATAGATATAACCCTGATTTTCCAGCTCGTTATATGCTTTTTGAATGGTGTTGGGGTTAATGGTAAGCTGACTGGCCAGAACTCGAACCGAAGGCAGCTGCTCATCGGGCTTTAGTACCTTCTGGATTATAAGCTCTTTAATTCTTTCTACAACCTGCTCATATATAGGGAGTCTGCTTCTCAAATCCAGATCGAAAATACTAACTCCCTCCTCTCTGTACTAACTGTACTACATCACGTACTACAGTTATATTAAAGAACCGGGAAGATTTTGTAAAGAACTTTTTAAGGAAACTACTTGGATTAATAGGAGGGAGAAACATAATCGAAGACATTGAAAGAGCTAAACCAACAGCCGCCAGGATAAGAACGACTTGCTAACGGTGAAATATGCTGATACTGTTACAACCAGTCGCCAGGCCGGTAGAAGGTGAAAGGTGAGGGGCATCTACGTTTTACGTTTAACTTTTAACGTTTTACTTATAAAGGAGCCCGGCGCTCCCAATCGATTTGATAATCTTAATTGGTGATCTGACAGGAGATCTACCTTCCATCAGGGTGAGACTTGGGGGTGTTACCTGAACGCAGCGAATGTTCGCGTCCCCCTGTCTCACAAAAAAGCAGGCATCGACGGAAGACCTGGCCGTAAGAGAACCGTACCTTTATGTCTTCTAACCAAGAGCTAATTCTGCCTCAGTTACTAATTCATTAATGAGGTCTTTTACCGTCGTGATCCGGTCTATACGGTAAGCATTGCTTCCGGCAAAGACCAGACCTTCAGCGATATTGCCCTTGACCGAGTTAATCAACGCCTGCGATATGCAGTAGGGAGTGGTTTTTAAATCACATGTCTTAAGACACTGATAGCATTTTTTGATTTTAATGCGTCCCTGGGACAGTTTTTTGATAAATTCGTT
>JBLMZW010000091.1:0-14301 GCA_050259035.1 Chitinophagales bacterium
GTTTTTGGCCGCCGGAGACGTTAGTTCCTCCCTGTTCGATGATGGAATTAAAACCGTCTGGCATGCTGTCCACGAATTCAATAGCCTGAGCGACTTCCGCCGCGTGATGAACCTCTCCCTCACTGGCGTTATCTTTTCCGTACCTGATATTGTCAGCTATGGTTCCAGTAAAAAGCACGGTCTTCTGAGGTACCAGACCTATTTTGGCCCGCAGTCTTTCCTGGCTCATTTCCCGAACATCAACCCCATCTATTAGGACATTGCCCTGGTCAACATCGTAGAAACGGGGAATGAGATTGATTAAGGCTGATTTACCGGAACCGGTACCTCCAATAATTGCTGTAATCTCACCCGGGCTGGCCTTGAAGGAGACCCGGTTGATAGCTGGCTGCTCTGCGCCGGGAAAACTGAAAGTGACACCTTTAAATTCCAATAAACCTCTTGGATTATCCGGTTCTTTAAATTCTCCGGGGTCAGTAATCCCAGGAATGGTTTCCAGAACCTCATTAATTCGAATGGCTGAAGCCGAGGCCCGGGGTACCATAATAAACATCATCGATACAATGAGAAGCGAAATCATGATCATCATGGCATATTGGATAAAAGCCATCAAGGCAACAACCTGCATACTCCCGTTGTCAATACGAATGCTGCCAAACCATATAATTGCGATAAGGGTAAAATTCATAATCAGCATCATCGCTGGCATCATGGTAGCAATAAGCTTATTTACCCGAACCGCGTTTTCCATTAGATCGGTGTTGGCTTCAGTGAAACGCTGGGCTTCTCTATCAATACGATTGAATGCCCGTATTACCCTGACTCCGGTAAGGCCTTCACGTAAAACCAGATTTAACTTATCAATTTTGATCTGCATGGTTTTGAAAAGAGGAATGGCCTTACTGATTATAAAAACTATAACTGCGGCAATTATCGGAATTGCCCCAACAATAACCAGTGACAGAGGTTTATCCTTGGATACTGCCATGATGATACCGCCCAAACACATAAAAGGGGCACTTATCATCATACGCATTATCATAAAGGTTACGGTTTGAATCTGGTTAATATCATTAGTAGTCCTGGTAATCAGAGTTGCAGTGCCCAGATGGTTAAACTCATTCAGGGAAAAACTCTCTACTCGTTCAAAAACATTAGCACGAAGGATTTTTCCAAAACCTGCGGCGGTCTTCGCCGAGAGGAGACTGGCCAGAATTGAACAAACCGTCCCGACACCGGTTACGCCAAGCATCAAAATACCAATCCTAAGGATATAGTCGATATCGCCTTTGACTATCCCAGTATCAACGATATGTGACATTAAGGTCGGCAGATACAACTCAGCCAGGGACTGCAAAAATACCAACACTAAAACGATAACGATTTCCCTTTTATAAGGGTTAAGATACCTGAAAAGTTTATTCATGACTTGATCTCTCCGTCTTTGCAATAAGTTAATGATTTTCTTTCCTGGGCCGTATTTAATGCTGCTTTGATTTCCTGCAAACCTTCTATAAGCGCAAGGGCATGCTCTTCGGATAATTCTGAGACCAATAAGTTTATCTCATTGCTTATATCCTTGCCAATCAGTTCAAATTGTTCGATAGCAGGTCTGGTAAGATGGAGTCTCAATATTCTTTGATCTGAAACATCCGCTTTTTTCTCCACCCATCCTCTTTGTTCTAAATCTTTAATGGTATTGGAGATGTGAGATTTAACGATGCCGGTTTTACGAGCCAACTGACTTATGGTGATACCGGGCTCAGCCCGAATAACTCGAACGCAGACCATCATCGACACAGGGATGTTGTAAGTGGCGAATACTTCCTTCACATATTTACCCAGGCTGCGATTAACGTCCCGGAGCAATGAAACAAGAAGTTCTTTATTGTCAGGCATAAGTCTTATACCCCATTGTTGGACTGTTCTGCACAGAACAAATTATAAAGGTATTATTTTTAAATAACAATTGGAAACCTCAGGGCGATTCAGATATGGAATACAAGCAACCGGGTTGTATAAATTTATAATTGCTGCAGGAATATGGGGGGGGTGCAAAGAACCTTTAGATAATCTTACAGCAAACGGAAGTATACGTAAGATTAGCGATATGATAAAGGGGAGCATTTAGGGGGGAAGTAAGTGAAATTAAAACACTGGATAGCCTTGTTTGTAATGTCATTCGCCGGGGAACTTGCCTGGGGCGTCCAAAATCAAATACTTAATCTATTTATGTATAACAGAATAGTGCCGCGTCCAATACTGGTGAGTACTATGGTTTTTGCCGGAGCACTGGTTGCGACTGTAACGGCTATTGTAATGGGAGCTTATTCCGACAGCCGGGGCAAAAGAAAACCATTTATTCTTTCGGGTTACCTACTATGGGGAATCTTAGTAAGCCTGGTCACTTTTTCTCAATATATACATATCGTCTTATTGGCAGTAATCGCAGTTATCTTAGGCAACGCCTTAATTTCCTTTTTCCGTGCCACTGCCTATGAAGGTTCTTTTCATGCTTATCTGACTGATATAACTGATTTGAACAATAGGGGAACCGCACAGGGAATCGCCAGTCTTGGCTTGTGTTTTTCCTTGCTGCTGACATTTAGTGGGGCAGATATTGTAGCTGTTTATGAACAAACAACCAGTGGGCTGATTGGGCTTTTAAAAGGATACGGGATGGACTCATATACTTTTTACTTCGTCATAATAGGTCTAGTTGTAATAATAATGGGTGTCATCGGTGGTAGTATAGTGCAGGATTCCGGAGTCCCGGTGGGGGGAGAAACCAGAGTCCTGGTAAGGTTAAAAAATACATTCCAGCGCGGTTTCTTTAAACAACATCGGAATTATTTTTTGGTTCTGGTGTCTATGGCACTTTTTATGACGGCTTTCAATTCCTTTTTCAGTTGGGTACTAATCTATTTACAACACTATCTAAAACTCCCTGCAGATCAGGTTACAATTTTAGTTCTCATATGTATAGTTGTGGGAGGAATAATCTTCTCTATCCCGGCCGGAATTATATGTGACAAAATTGGCCGAAAGAAGCTGGCAATTGCGGCTATTATTATAGAATCAATTTTTCTTATCATGTTTTCAGTATCCAAAAATCCAATCTGGGTATGTTTTTCGGGCTGCTTCTGGGTTGGTGGTCAAACCGCCTGGATGGTGGCAACTTATGCCTGGAGCAAAGATCTCTATCCAGAAGAGAAAAGAGCTGAATTCTCAGGCTACATGACCATTTTTCAGATAGGAATTGGCGGTGGACTGGGGGCGGCACTTGGAGGAGTTATTGCTGAACTAAACGGGATCCATGCTGTTATTAACGGCACCGAAGGAATAATACCCGGCCCAAGTCTTTTCATGTGGGCGGCTATTCTGGTGTTGATTCCTCTTATTCCGGTTTTAATGGCCAAGGAAAAGGATAAACTGGATGTCACTACACCCCAAAGCCTAAACAAGAGTATGTAAATAAAGCAGATAATACATATGCCGGTCCAATGGGCCGGTTTATTTTTTTGTAGCCCCAAGCCGCAGAGTTACAGCTTAGTTTTTTCCAGTTCTCGTTTCACTTTAATCCCAGTAGGTGTAGCGGCGCATCCGCCCAGACCGGTTTCACGCAGGGCAACCGGGATGCTCTCTCCTACTTTTTTCAGAGCAACAGCCAGTTCGTCCAGAGGAATGACCGATTCTATACCGCTCAAGGCCATATCTGCTGCCATCAGGCCATAGGCAACTCCCATAGCGTTTCGCTTGGAGCAAGGAACTTCTACCAGTCCGGCTACGGTGTCACAAACCAACCCCAGTACATTTTTTATAGTTAGGGCGGCAGCGTTAAATATGGCCCGGGGACTGCCGCCTTGTAAAAAAACAGCTGCACCCGCCCCCATAGCTGCCCCGACACCGCATTCGGTCTGGCAGCCGCCTTCAGCTCCGGAAAGCCCGGTACGAGTACTGATTATTCTACCTATGGCACCGGCAACTAACAAAGCTTCTATAACCGTTTCGTTTTTATATGAAAATTGTTCTGCCATAGCTAACATAATACCGGGTAAAATACCGCTGGCTCCTCCGGTCGGTGCGGCCACAATTTTACCCATAGAAGCATTGACCTCGGTAATGGCTAGGGCATAAGCTGCTGCTTTAACGGCCAGAAAACCACAAAGCGGTGATTTTTCTGAGTAACGATTAAGTTTAGCTCCGTTGGAACCGATCAACCCCCCCATGGATAGGGGAGTATCATTGAGTCCACGGGAGGCCGATTCTTGCATTACCTCCCAGCATCGGTTCATGGATTCTAATAAGAACGTTTTCTCGGTTCCTTTATCCTCGTATTCCGCTTTTATAATGACATTAATTAGTGAGTCTCCAGTTCGATCAACAGACTTTAGCAGGTCTTCCGCTGTCTTGTAGGAATACAAACCATCACCTCAGATTCGATCAATAAATCTGGCTTTGTGAACAAATTGGAGATTTTCCAAGATTGAAAAATGTTTTCCTTCCAGGGATTGATCGGTTTCTGCCACCATGGCAGCCTGGCCACCAAAAGTCTGGCGATAAACTCTTAGAAAAGCAATATTGATATTGTTTTGCGCCAGTACAGCGGTTATAGCTGCAACCGCTCCGGGTATGTCCTGATGAAAGGTTACGAGGGTAGGATACTCGCAGGTGATGTTCAGGGAGAAATCATCCACTTCGTAGATCAGAATGCTTCCCCCTCCGACCGAAGCTCCGGTCACAACGCAGGTATGGCTTTGCCCGTCATCCAGTTCTATACGCACCGAATTAGGATGAACATCCCCCAGGTTATCCTGGGTAAATGAATATTCTATCCTATTGGTGTCGGCATACTGATAAGCCAAACGCAACCGGTCATCGTCCAGACGAAATCCCATAACACCCCCGAGCAGGGCACGATCCGTACCATGACCTACTGAGGTCTGGGCAAAAGATCCGTGTAAACGAAATCGGACCTTTTTTACCGGGAATCCAAGTATGGATCTTGCGGCTAAACCGAGCCGAGCTGCGCCGGCAGTATGTGAACTTGAAGGTCCAATGATTATCGGCCCGATTATATCAAGTAGGCTGGGCATTTCAATCTCCTGATTTTATTCTTTCATGTTAATATTTGCCCATTTGACACCAACGATACATCTTCTGAAAATAAGAGATAGGGTTAAGGAAGGAATTCGGTTTGACATTATTCCAATATCTAAATATTCCGGTCATTTTCACTGAAGTGTACTGTAATTGGGAAACTATTTATAACCTTTACTAAATCCGGCCAACAATCAGAAGTGGTATGAATAAGAACAATACCCTCTTTGGGGTTGAAAGCTACAGGGAATCCCAGGTGAATATATCCCTGCATTAAGGCAATAAACAGGTGTACATCAGGTGGAGCCATCTTAACCCATACTGAATATCGTGGCTCTATTTCAGGCCTTACCTGGCCTAACCTATTATTTCCCCGATAACGTTTTGCCACAAAGCTCACCTGCAACAGTTATCAATTCTATTAGCCATTTTAAAGTCCAGTTGGACTAAGAGCAAGATATCAAAATTCTCGTTATGTTTATTTTATTCCTTGAGCGGGTTAAACTGATAAAAGTCGGATTTAGAACATTGGAAAGGGATCGAAAAAAGGTATGAAAGACATCAGCCAACAATCCAGTCCGATGATTAATAACGGGAAAGACGGTTTTGGCAAATATACCGATTTGATTTACCGCAGCATTCTTACCGAATTAAGTTTTCTCCATTATCAATCATTATTGAATATGGGCTGTGGTATAGGAAAATTCTTGGAAATGGTTCCCCGCCGTGCTAGATTATCGATAGCCGGGGTGGATAATTCTAAAGCTAATTTGGAAATGGCCCGGAAGAGGATGGGCGACAGGGCGGATCTTCGGCTGGGTGAATGGCACAAAATACCCTGGGAAGAGGAGAACTTTGATATTATCCTTTGTTGCCACTCCTTTTTTACCTGCAACATACCTTTACTGGCGTTACAGGAAATGACCCGAGTTCTTAGCCCGGGAGGAAGGGTCATTATTGCCGACCCATATTGTGCGTCACCCATCAGGCAAATAAAAAATTGGCTGGGCACTGGAAACTATTATTCCGAAACTGATTATCAGGAATTGCTGGGCGAAAGCGACTTAACTCCAGTAAAATGGAGGACAATTGAAAACAGGGCCTGTCTGGTTATAGCTCAAAAGCTGAAACCCGTTTAGTCTTTAAGTTTCTCAATCAACTCGGGCTGCAGTGAGAATAAATTAAGGATTTTTCTTAAGCCCTGCAGAGTTTGAGGGCTTATAGTGTGTTCGATCTTTTCGGTTTCTTCCAATAAACCATCCGTTACCCCGAGCAGGTTAAGAAAATCCTCGACTGTCTGGTGTCGTTCCATTAAGATCCGACCAACCTTTTTCCCCTTTTTGCTTAATACCACCATGCCGTACTTTTCATAGTCAGCGAATCCCATTTCCGCAAGTTTTTGAACCATCTTGGTAGCGGATGGTGGTTGAACATTTAAGGCAGCCGCAAGCTCGTGTATTCTGGTAAACCCCGTAGGGGATAACCTATAGATCATCTCCAGATAATCTTCCATGGAGGCGGTCAGGGTATCCTCCTTTTTCATATATTCACGAAAGGTATGAAACTCTTTATTATTCATGAATACCCTCCTTCTCACTAGAGTATATGAAAGAGGCTTTTATTCTATTAGAAATGTATTCACTGCTCACTTTTTGGGGTACTTTTTCATAGAGTACATAAAAGAGAGAATTAGCAGCTCCTAAGAATAGTGTCCTGATGAAAAAATCTAAGGGTGAGGAAACTTATTCAAGGAAAGAGGGTTGTGTTTTTGAACTGGTTAAAGAGTTTGGATGGGAAATTGTTTTTGTCAGTTATGGGGGTGGTATTTATCTCCGAAATGGGGGATAAAACTCAGTTAACAACTATGCTCTTAGCCGGTTCCAAACCCATGTATGTTCTATGGATTGCCCTTGGATCGGCAATTGCCCTGATATGTACTTCGTTTTTGGAAGTCATGATAGGATCAAAAATTGTAGCTAAATATCTGAATCCGCGATCAATTAAATTTTTATCGGCCCTGGCGTTTCTAGCCCTGGGTTGTCTTCTGGTCTTTGGCGTGATAGGCAATATAAAAATAGAGTAATTAGGAGGAATTATGTGTCGGGTGTAGAGATAATCACCTGTATTAGTACTTATCTTATTATTCTTTTAGCGGAACTAGGGGATAAAACTCAAATTGCTGTTTTATTTTTCGCCGGCAATAACCCCGCTAAGCGTTGGACCGTATTAATTGCCAGTGCTATAGCGCTTGTTACGTGTGTTGCACTGGAAATCACAATCGGGGTATCACTGGCACGCTATATAGGTCCAGCTATGATTAACCGGATTGCGGGGGCAGTCTTCTTGCTCCTGGGTATCATTACAATTGGGCAAATGATATGGTTTTCGGATCAAATTACCCCAAAACAGGAGTTATCCGCTCTCAACCAGGAATCAGTAAATTAATAATGAGAGTTGATAAATCAGGTTTTAAAGGTCTCCACCAACTGCTTAAGTACGCCGGCTTTTTCAGAAATTTCATGGGCAATGCCGTTGATATCACTGACCGCGTCCGCAGTGGTGGTAACTTCCTGGGCAATATCTTGTAAACCGCTGTTGGATTCCATAATACTTGAGTTCAACATTTCTATCGAGTGGCCAATCTCTTCCATAGCCCGGCTAAGGTTTTCCACATCGAGGGCAACCGTATCTGTCAGACTGGCTATTATCTGGCTATCTTTACTGTACTGCCCCCCAATGTTCTCCACGTATTCATAATCACCCAGCACCTGCTGGTCAATAAAATCCAGAATGCCGCGAGTATTTTGAACCAGATCAGTAATTGATCCCTGTACCTGTTCTGTTAGGGTTCGGATATTTGTCACGGTACTGGCTGAATCTTCAGCCAGTTTTCGAACCTCCTCGGCAACAACAGCAAAACCTCTGCCCTGCTCCCCTGCCCGAGCAGCCTCAATGGCAGCATTAAAAGCTAATAGACTGGTCTGGTTAGCAATTCCACCAATTTCCCCGGCCAAATCAAATATTTTTTGGACTACATGGATTCCGGTAATAGCCTCTTCTACCCTCTGATTGATGTCCTGATAAAGATCGCGGGCATGCTGCGCAGCTTTCCGGGCTCCAGACTGGACTTTCTTAGCTCGCTTTTCGATTTCATCGGCCTGATTTCTATTTTTCCTGGCTTCGGCATGAACTGCTTCTAGAGTAGAGGTGATTTCCTGAGATGCCGCTGTTATTTCCTGCGCAACAGCGCCAATCTGTTCCATTCTAGCGACTAATTCCTCAGTAGCGCCTGAGGTTTGCCGGGTAGACATAGCTACCCTTTTTGAACTGTCGCTTAAACCTCGGCTGCCGTTTTCAACTATTGACGTTGACTCTGCTACCTTTAAGATGATTTCCCTTAAATAGCCAACAAAGATATTTAAAGAATCGGCCAGATGCTGTAGTTCATCCCCGGTAGCAAGTTTAATGTTTTTGGTCAGATCAGCACCAGCCAGAGCTAAACCGGTAATATTATCATCAAGAATATGTATTGGCTTTTGAATCCTTCTGCCCACCCAAATGGCGAGAGACAGTCCCAGTAAAAGACTTATGATACCGAAAACCGCAATAAGCGCCTCTGTTTTCCTGGTTACTGCTTGAATATTGCTGGCATCAACATCAACGCAGGCAATCGCAACAACTCTTCCCCTGGAATCCTTAATCGGGGCATATCCACTTAGTTGGGAGCCCCATTTATCAGTATAGACCTGATTATCCGCACAGGCTTTCCCAGCAAAAGCCGGCCCCATATCCTCTAAATAATCATATTCTGAATTAAGGGGTGAATGGTCTTCTCCTTCGGTGGCATCAATTAAAAAACGAGTTTTACTATTATTTTCTTTCACCAGGGTATAAACGTATTTCAACCCGGTTGATTTCTGTAATTGACGCAGTTTTTGGGCCTGTTCAATATAATCGGAGTCTTGTTCGGATTTAATGTTTTTTAAAGAGTCTCCGTCAACCTGCATTGCCGCAGAAATTGCGAGGTTTATAGCATTTTGACTGGTGTTTTCGATCACCAGCTTTTGAGTGTAAAACGCAAATGCTATTCCGACCAATAATATACTTACCAGACATACCGCCATGGTCCAAAAGACAATTTTGGTGCTGATGCTGCGGTTCAACGTAAATCTCATCAGTCTGTTCCCCTTATTAAGTTATTTGTTTCGCAAATTCGACATTTGTTGATAAAATCCTTTTGAACAGATTGTATTTTCCAGAAACAAAATAGTTTAGACCACTGACTTTTGCTTGCGTTTTAACCGTGGTAAAATCAACACTAATAAACGATGTTTAATGTAAAAACAGTTCACTTTCACATTAATGACGGGGGAGCAACCAAGATGAAAGCAAAGAATAATGAAACCGGAGAACTTTACAATTTATATGAAAACAAGGAAAGGGGATTTAGTATCAAATATCCGAACGGATGGGTGATGATTGAAAAATTCCAGGGAGCAGATGTGATATTTTTTCGTCCGGAGAAGATATTTAAAAAGGGGTTTCGAGACAACGTTAATGTTAATGTCCAGAGTGTTTCCAATGAAGACGAATTAAAGAATTATGCCCAGGTTTCAATGGAACGGTTAAAAACTCTGATTCCTGGCTTTACTCTGGTAAGTGAAAGGGAGTCAGCAGTTTCGGATCTCCCTTCTTATGAAGTGACATATACCGGGGCATATAAGAAGAAACAGGAACTTAAATGGATGCAGGTAATAGTGAAAAAAGGGAACCAGATATATATAATAACCTGTGCGGCTATAAAAGACGCATTTGAAGGGTTTCTAAAAAACGCCCAACCGATGATTGATTCCTTCAAGCTTTCATAGTCAAAATTAAACTTATTTCTTAAATATGTTTATTACCGAGCCAAAAGCTCGGTTTTTTCAATTATGGTAATATTAACCCAAGAGTATATAATTTATTTAGATATAACAGCCAGGTTAAATTATGCTAATGGGGGAAGTTTTATGAAAACAGGAGATAACAAGGATACCAACCGGGTAGCCCTGGCCATCAACTGGGTTTTGGATTTTATCCTGATTATTGGGTACCTGATTGAGTATTACAAAGGGGCTAAAAGTCTAAGTTATGTGTTAACATTTATTACTATTGTGTTGCTGCCCATGATCCCGGCAACCATACTCTATTATAGAAGCCCGGAAAGCAGGTTGATGAAATATGTTACTTTAATAGGCTACGGAATAATATATACCTTTGCCATGTTTACATCGACCAGGATCTTGGTCTACGTATTTGTCTTCCCAATAATAGCCACGTACCTGCTGTATTTTGACCTAGCTTTGATTATTACCAGTTGCGGAGTAATGCTGTTGTTGAATATCTCCAGGGTGGTTTATTTGATATGGGGCAAAGGGTTAAACCAGCCAGCCTTGATAACCGATTACACTATTCAGATCAGCACTGTTTTGATGTTCGGAGTCTCTTTAATTGTGGCAACCACATTATCAAATCGGTTCAACCATCAAAAAATCAACAGTATCGAATCTGAAAAATCTAATCTTAGGTCACTTTTGAATCAGATAGCGACCACTTCCGACGGGGTTGGTTCATCCAATCAGGAAATCGTGGATGCGAGTCAATCAGTCGTTAATATAATGTCCGAAATTTCAGCTTCCACCCAGAAGATAGCAAGTGGCATGCGTGAGGTTTTAGCCGCCACTGAAAGCATAAGGTCTTCCGGGGCCAGGATAGGGTTAAATATAGATGACCTGGCTATTGATGCTGAAAGTGGTGCATCCAAAGCCCAGACCATTAAGGAAAAGACAATAGTTCTTGAACGTCGTGCTCAAAAAGCCAGTAATGTTGCCGGGACAATGCATTCTAACATCAGTGAACAATTGAACCAGGCAATAATCAATGCCAGCATTGTGGAGAATATATCAACCCTGGCTGGTAGTATAGGAGGTATTGCTGCTCAGACTAATCTTTTGGCTTTAAATGCTGCTGTGGAAGCGGCGCGTGCTGGGGAGGCCGGAAAAGGTTTCGCGGTGGTAGCCGAGGAAGTAAGAAAACTCGCTGAAAGTGCGTCGGGCTCGGTTTCCGATATCCAAACAATTACTACCCAGGTTAAGGAAGCAATAGGGAATCTTATGAAGACGGCAACTGATGCCCTTAATTTTTTGAACCAGGATGTTAGAAGGGATTATGGCGTCATGGTTGAGATCGTTCAGGATTATCGTAATGACGCGGCAATATTCGCAGAAATAACCAGTAAAGCCAATAGTATGGACCAGCAGATCCTAAACTCTATTAACGTTATTAATCAATCCATAGAGTCTATGGCCTCCAATATGAAGCTAAGTACGGAAACAGCCCAGGAAATAGCCGAAGGAGCTGAGACCGCCAGACAATCTGCAGAAGAGGTTTATTTAGCTACCGGGGCATTGGCCGATCACGCTATGAAATTGGATGGTTTGGTCAACCAATATAAAATCCGATAATTGTTCAACCCCGGATATTCTTAGGGCAGAGGAGATCTCAGAAAATGTATGATGGGATTATCGTTGGCGGCGGTCCTGCCGGAGCTTACCTGGCCTATCTTATGGCCCGGGAGAAGCTAAAGGTTGTTGTTATTGAAAAGGAAGTAATGCCCCGATATAAAGCATGCGGGGGAGGCTTGACACCCAAAGTACTGGATGAATTACCTTTTGAAATAAACGACGTTATAGAAGATACTATTTTCTCTTTCGGTTTGCGACATCGTCTAAGCCAGGAAATAAGGGTGACTTTTGACCATCCTATTACCTATATGGTTTCTCGGGAACGATTCGATCATTTACTGGTAGAGAAGGCACGGCAGGCCGGGGCTGAAGTGGTTGAAGGAATCGCTGTTCAAACGGTTAATATCCTGGACGATCAGGTTGTAGTTGCCGGCAGTAATAGGGAATGGCTGGGGAAGATTGTCGTTGGGGCTGATGGAGCCCGCAGCAGGGTAGCCGTAGCTTTAGACCTGGGTTCTCATAAGACTCCGGGAGTGGCAGTGGAAATCGAATTGCCGGTTTCTACTGAGGTGTTACAGTGGTATCACGGCCGAATTACAGTAGATTACGGGCTAGTGCCGCATGGTTATGCCTGGATATTTCCCAAGTCAGATCACCTCTCGATTGGAGCTGGTACTTTAAAACCTGGTGGAGTTAATCTTAAAAATTTACTGGATAGGTTTGTACAACATGAAGGTCTTGGGGAGATCCCGAATAATGTACCGGTTAGAGGTTGGATAGTCCCTGCTGTCGGTTCGATTAAACGACTAAGCAGGAATAGAGCTTTGCTTTTGGGGGATGCGGCAGGTCTGGTGGATGCCTTTACCGGAGAAGGGATCTATCCGGCGATAAGAAGCGCCAGCCTAGCGGCTAAAGTTATTATAGAGGAAATAAGACATGGTAAATTTGATTTCCGGCGTTATGACAGTATGGTAATTAAAGAGCTAGGCCAGGAACTGAATAATGGTCTTAGAACTACGAATTTGTTTTATCCAGCTTCTCGACTGATCCATCAGATACTGCAAAAAAGAAAAGATTTGGTGTATGACCTGGCTCGCTTAATTTCTGGCAGCATTACCTATGCCGAGTTTTATAAGTCGTGTCTGAAGCAGTTAATTGGTTTCAGTCGTCCTTCCGAATCAATAGCCGGCTCTTGAACAATCCCCAAAATAATCCAGCAGCAACAGAACATGCGTTCCAATATATATCTTATAATGGTAGAATGTATTTATAGTTATATTCATTGTTAGCAGGGTGATAATAATGAGGACTGGCACAGCAGATCTTCCTCTACACCCAGGCCAATGTCCGGCCTGGCTATTTGTTCATATGAAACAACTTTGTGCGGCCATTTTAGAAGTGATTATTGAGGATGAGGGTCCCAACGAAGTGTTAAGACGCTTGTCGGATCCTTTTTGGTTTCAGGCTTTAGGCTGTGTGGTAGGATTTGATTGGCATTCATCCGGTGTGACCACCACGGTCTGCGGTGCCATCAAGGAAGGAATGGCCGAAATCGGTCCCCGGGCTGGAGTGTACTTCGCTGGCGGAAAAGGGAAAACGTCACGGAAAACTCCGAAGGAAATTGAGGCTTATGCAGAGCGATACTCCTTGAGCAGCGATCCATCAAAGCTGGTATATGCCAGCAAAATGGCTGCCAAGGTTGATAATACGGCAGTTCAGGATGGGTACGACATTTATCACCATTTCTTTGTGTTCACCAATAGCGGTGACTGGACAGTGGTACAACAGGGAATGAATACGGATAATAAAAAGGCCCGACGTTATCATTGGCTTAGCACTGAGATAAAAGATTTTGTACTGGAGCCACAAACGGCTATATGCTGCAACACCAGGTCTGATGATGTCTTAAATCTGGTAGGGAGAGAAAACGATTCCTTACGGGAGTCCAGTTGGAGATTAACGGAAATGTCCCCTGATAGTATCCGCAAGGAAATTGAACTTATTCAGGTCAAACACCTTAACCTCCCGGCCGGGCATTCCATTCCGAAAATGGGTTATATCGACCGGTCTTTGCGGGCTGCTTATGAGAGTAAGCCCCGAGATTTTGAACAATTATTACAGACTCCGGGTGTAGGCCCCTCCACCCTGCGCGCTTTATGTCTGGTAGCCGAAGTCGCTTATGGGGTAAAGCCCAGTTTTGTCGATCCGGTTCGTTACTCTTTTGCCCACGGGGGAAAGGACGGTATTCCTTTTCCGGTTAATGAGCGAGATATAGAAAATAGTTATACCGTACTGCGTCGGGCTTTACGTAAGTCTCGCGCCGGACAGGGGGAACAGCTCCGGGCTTTGAGAAATCTGGCCCGCTGGCACAGTGAAACGGCGATTGGCGCAATTTCCCCGGTAAGTCCAGCTTCGTTGCCAGATGCCGTCTCAGTGAACACACTGCCGCCACCGGGATCGCACAAGGGTTGCCTTAAAGCAGAACAACCTACCTTGTTCTGATAAAAATAAGTTATCTCTCACCATCAAGGGAATAACTATTAAGAAAAAGGAAAGATGGTGATGAGATGACACCGGAGAGAGCTAAAGAAATCATGGAATCACTTGGCGTTATTGACGTTTTGCATAATGGTACTTCTGTATGGATACAGCGAGTGGACCAGGATAGGGCAGAAGTTCAGTATCTCAACAACGTTGA
>JBLMZW010000092.1:0-2861 GCA_050259035.1 Chitinophagales bacterium
CACGGGGCGATTTTACAGTAAGTGTAGCGGAAGTGGATGACAGCCAACTTCCCCCGTTGCCCGTCAATAATGTGAGAATTGAGAGACAGGCCGACAGTTCCATCCTGGTATCCTGGGATGATCCGAATTCTCCAGATCTTGTTGACAGTTATGATATTTATCGTTGCGGCGGTGGATTTGTAATAATGTACGACAAGGTGGCAACGGTATCGGATACAAGCTGGGTTGATACATCGGGGGACATTCAAACCGATTTTATCGGCGATACATCGATATCATACTATGTTGTTGTTCGTGCCAGGAATGGAAAAGAGAGTCCTCAGAGCCAGACCGCCGGGTTTTATTGATACCCTTTTGATTTTAACCCCTTCATTAATATAAGTGATTGTTTGAGGGAACCCTAAAGCAAAACTATTGATGAAGGGGTTAAATAAATGTTTAAGCATGAGAAAACGCTATTACATCCGGTTAAAGTTGACGCTCCTAATCCCAACTATGCTGCCATGATGCTGGAACAGTTGGGCGGCGGAAACGGCGAATTGAAAGCGGCATTACAGTATATGTCGCAGAGTTTTCGGGTTAATGATCCGGCGATTAAGGACCTGTTTTTAGATATTGCCGCTGAAGAGTTAAGTCATATGGAAATGGTGGCCGAAACTGTAAACCTGCTGAATGGCCATAATTTAGATGCTCAGAATGCTACGGTCGGCAGTATTGAGGCTCATGTATTCACGGGGTTAAGCCCCCATCTAACCAATGCCTCCGGCTATCCCTGGTCAGCTACCTACGTAAATTCTACCGGGGATCTGCCCGCTGATATTCTTTCCAATATTGCTGCTGAGCAGAGAGCCAAAGTTGTCTATGAGTATCTGCACCGTCAGATCAACGATAAAGGAGTTCGCGAAACTATCGATTTTCTTCTGAATCGGGAGGAAGCTCATAACACTATGTTTAGAGAGGCCTTTAACCGTATTCAGGATACCGGTTCCCTCAAGGATTGGGGTGTAACTAAGGATTCCAAGCTTTACTTTGATCTTTCTACTCCGGGCAAGTATTTCGGCGAGCTAAACAATCCTCAGCCTACCCGGGATTTCCCGACTGATCAACATTAGAATATTTCTACAGATCTTTTAGCGCTCTATAAAGGCCGTCCAACAGACGGCCTTTTTGATGGATTTCACATCGGGTGTGTGGGCTAAACGAAGAATCCCATTTTTTCTAGGCAGATAAATATTTGAACCGTTTTGTGCAAAATTGAACTTTTGGCATTTATCGACAAAATATGTGTTTTGAAGATATAATTGTTTTTAGGACTTTCGGGGAAATAAATATTGGGGAATAGGACAAATAAATCGCAGAAGAACCCTGAGAATTAATATCTTTATGAATGGCCGGGGCGGTTTTCATAAACATATTAGTTCTTTTTATTTATATAAAAGGCTTTTATAGCGCGGAGGCTTTAAGTAATAAATAAAAACGAGAGGGGGTAATGCCTGGTGTTGTGATACCAGGTGGTTGACGTATGCGAAAAGTAATAGGGGTAGATACAGAGAAGTGTATTAATTGTTATGCCTGTATTGCCGTATGTCCGGTTAAATACTGCATTACGGCGAAAGATGACGCGGTATTAATCAATGATGATTTGTGTTTGGGCTGCGGGTCCTGTATTAAGGCCTGTACTCACGGGGCTCGTTACGGTATCGATGATTTCCCGGGCTTTATCGAAGACGTTCAGAAAGAAAAAATGGTTGCTATAGTAGCACCGGCTATAGCTGCCAGTTTTCCCGAATATTTAAGAATTAACGGCTGGTTAAAGAGTCTGGGAGTGGAGGCTTTTTTTGATACCAGTTTCGGGGCGGAATTGACGGTGAAGTCGTATCTCGAATACATAAAGGAAGCTAAGCCGAAGACGGTTATTGCCCAGCCTTGTCCGGCGATTGTAACCTATATCGAGGTTTATAAACCCGAACTTATTCCTCATCTGGCACCGGCCGACAGTCCCATGATGCATACCATCAAGATGATCAAAGAGTTTTATCCGGCCTACCGGAACCATAAAGTTGTAGCTATTTCTCCGTGTTATGCCAAGCGGCGGGAATTCGACGAGGTAGGCCTGGGTGATTATAATGTTACCTTTCATTCAATAGCCCAGTATATGCAGGAGAAGTTAATCAATCTGAACAGTTTTCCGGAAATAGATTATGATAACCCGCCAGCCGAAAGGGCAGTGTTGTTTTCCACACCGGGCGGGTTGTTAAGAACAGTGGCCCGGGAACTTAACCTTCAGGATATTACCGCACGAAAGATCGAGGGCCCGGAGATTATTTATCATTACCTTAATGACTATGATAAGACCATTGCGAAGAATATCCAGCCCCTGGTGGTGGATTGCTTGAACTGCGAGTTTGGCTGCAATTCGGGCCCGGGCACCTTAACTAAAGATTTGACCACCGATGAAATAGAGAACCGCATTGAAAAAAGAAGTCAGAAACACATTCAAAAATATAATAAGGTCATTGGGAAAAAGAAACTCAACCAGGCAATGAAAAAGTATTATAAACCCAACCTCTATCACCGAACATATAAAAATTTATCAGCAAATTATAATATAAAGCTCCCTAATGCCAGCGAGTTGACCGAAATATTCGAAAGCATGGCGAAAGAGGAAAAGGCGGACTTTAAGAACTGTTCCTCATGCGGGTACTTGTCCTGTGAAAGTATGGCTACCGCCATTCATAATAACTTAAACTCTTCATTAAACTGCCACCATTATCTGCAGAAATTACTGAAGGTAGAACATGAACACATGCTGCAAGAGACGGCCATCGCGGAAGAACAAAGAAAGAAAGCGGAAGAGGCCA
>JBLMZW010000093.1:0-3993 GCA_050259035.1 Chitinophagales bacterium
CAGGATATTATTCTTATGCTGACCGAAGCTGGATCCGGCCATCCGGGCGGGTCTCTGTCTGCGGTTGATATTATGGCCTGCCTGTATTTTTGGGAGATGAAATACGATGCCGGGAGACCTGACTGGCCGGATCGTGATCGCTTCGTGCTTTCTAAAGGGCATGCCGCACCGCTTCTATATGCGGTCCTGGCGGAAAGTGGTTTTTTCCCCCGAGAAGAGTTATTTTCATTACGTAAGTTAGGAAGTCCTCTGCAGGGACACCCTGATATGCGCAAGTTAGCCGGTGTCGAAGCTTCCACCGGTTCACTCGGGCAGGGAATAGGTTGGGCAGTGGGAATGGCTCTGGCAGCCCGTTTGGATCAACGCGAATCCAGGGTATATACTCTTTTAGGAGACGGAGAGATTGAAGAAGGTATCGTATGGGAAGCGATTATGGCCGCGGCTCATTACAAGTTGGAAAACCTGGTAGCCATAGTCGACTGCAATGGCTTGCAGATTGACGGTCCCGTTACCCGGGTTATGTCCCCCGAACCGGTAGCTGATAAGTTCAGAGCATTTGGCTGGCATGTCGAGGAGATTAACGGACACGACCTCCAAGCTATTATGAAGGCCTTAGACCAGGCCCGGCAGAATACCGGAGGGCCAACGGCGATTGTTGCCCGAACTGTTAAGGGCAAAGGTGTGTCATTCATGGAAAATCAGGTCGACTGGCACGGCAAGGCACCGAGCAGAGATGAGGCTGAAAGGGCCCTGGCTGAACTGATTTAGTTTTCAAAGTTCGATTATTTACGGTTAGTAGGAGGATTTAAATGGAACCTGTAGCTACCCGAGATGCATATGGACAGGCTCTTAAAAAACTGGGAGAAGATTTTCAAGACATAGTGGTATTGGATGCTGATCTCTCTAAATCTACCAAAACGGCTGATTTCGCTAAAGCTTTCCCGAAAAGATTTTTTGATATGGGAATAGCGGAACAGAATATGATGACTACCGCAGCTGGATTGGCGGTATCAGGCAAGGTGGTCTTTGCCAGCAGTTTTGCTATTTTTGCCACCGGCCGCGCCTTTGAACAGGTGCGCAACTCAATTGCCTATGCACAATTAAACGTTAAGATATGCGCTACTCATGCCGGTATCACCGTAGGTGAGGATGGCGCATCCCACCAGGCTATAGAGGACATTGCAATAATGCGGGCTATACCCAATATGAGAGTCGTGGTGCCGGCTGACGGTCCCAGTACTTTAAAGGCGGTGGAAGCCCTTTACCATACTTCGGGCCCTTTTTATTTACGGCTGGGACGTTCCAAGGTTTCAGCTGTTTATGATGAAAATGTAGAATTCGTCCCCGGACAGGCGAACATTCTTCGTGAAGGTAAGGATGTTGGGATACTGGCCTGTGGCTTGATGGTTCAGGAGGCTTTACGGGCCGCTGATATTCTTGACCAAAAAGGCATTAAGGCAGCAGTAGTTGACGTGCATACCATTAAACCACTGGATAAAGATACGATAATAAATGTCGCACAAATGACCGGGTGCCTGGTTACAGCAGAAGAGCACAGCATCATTGGCGGTCTAGGCGGAGCGGTGTGTGAGTTAGTAGCCGCTAATTTCCCGGTTCCGGTCGAACGAGTTGGAGTTGAGGATATTTTTGGGCAATCAGGTTCGCCCGAAGAACTAATGAAGTATTATGGGCTAACTGCAGAAAATATAGTGGTCCGGGCAGAAAAAACCATGGTAAAAAAGTCCATTAAATAGAGGAATTCCTCGAATTTGTGTAGAACCACCTCTTTAAGGGGTGGTTTATTTTTTTTTATACCAAACAAGAGGAGGACATTAATGCTGGTTCAAGTATATAACGTTTCCAAAGTGTATCCTAATGGGGTTAAGGCATTAAACGATGTTTCGCTGAAGATAGACCGTGGTGAATTCGTATTTCTGATGGGGCAAAGTGGAGCGGGCAAATCAACCTTTATAAAACTTTTACTGCGCGAAGAGATACCAACCAGAGGTCAGATATTCATTGCTTCCCGCAGCATAGTCCGCATGAAAAGAAAAGAAGTACCTTTGCTAAGAAGAAACATAGGAGTAGTATTTCAAGACTTTAAATTGCTTGAAAACCGTACCGTTTACGAGAATATTGGTTTTGCCATGCAAGTATTGGAATCCAACACCGGTGATCTTAGCAAGCGGGTCAAAGAGGTTATAAGCCTGGTTGGCCTGCAGGGCAGAGAAGACAGTTTCCCCTCACAACTTTCGGGAGGGGAACAGCAGCGGGTTTGTATTGCCAGAGCAATTGTTAACCGGCCTTTAATTGTGATTTGTGACGAGCCGACCGGGAACCTCGATATTGACACTTCCTGGGGGATTATGGATCTGCTCACGGAGATTAATAAAAAGGGAACCACCGTTATCATGGCTACCCATGCCCAGGAAATAGTGAAGACTCTGCAAAAGAGGGTAATTTACCTCGAAAGCGGACGAGTCGCCTCGGATGTAGTGGGGGAATTTAGCGCATGAGGCTGCGAAGCGCCAAATACTTCGTACAGGAGGCTTCCATACAACTTACCCGGAATCGGCTGTTAAGTATTGCTACAGCAACAACTGTTGCAGTCTGTGTGTTTGTACTGGGTTTGGCCTTATTGATATTTTTGAATGCCGGTAGAATAATGACCACCCTGGAATCAAATGTTGAGATCGTTGCTTATCTTAAGCAGGACCTGCCGCCATATCAGCGCGGGGAATTAAGGGACCGTATCGAGGCCATGCCTGACGTAAAGTCGGTAACCTATGTATCCCGCGAGCAAGCCTTAGCCAGCCTGGAAAAACGAATGGGTCAGGGTGAATACGATCTTTCCGAAACCATCGAAGGGAGCAACCCCCTGCCGGAAAGTTTTCGTATCAAGGCATATAATCCGCAGAGGGTCCCAGTTCTAGCCCGGTCAATCAATAAGCTGCCGGGAGTGGAAAAGATCAGATACGGACAGGAATTGGTAGCGAAACTTTTTGCCGTGACTCGTTGGGTCAGGGTAATCAGCATGTTTACCGTTATTTGCCTGGCTTTAGCGGCAGTATTTTTGGTAGCTACCACGATAAGATTAGGCATCTTTTCCAGGAAGAAAGAAATCTACATCATGAAACTGGTAGGTGCCACCGATTGGTTTGTCCGGTTGCCATTCTTTATAGAAGGGACACTGCTGGCCCTGTTTGGCACAGCCCTGGCAGTATTATTCCTATCCCTGGGTTACCATTACCTGCTGCAGAATTTGCAGGTAGCTATGGCGTTTATTCCTATGGTATCGGAGCCCCGTACCCTGCTTAACATGTACCTGGCATTAACCGCTGCCGGCATATGTCTCGGGATAATTGGGACCTATATATCAGTTAACAAATATCTAAAGGTTTAACACTATGATTAAAGGAGGCTGTATGAAGGGGAAATATTTAACAGCAATTCTCCTGGTAATAGTATTTATGGCATCAATAGTTTTACCCGTTACCGCCGGTAAGCTGGAAGATACCCAAAAAGAACTGAAAACCTTAAACCAACAAATCACACAACAGGAAAAAAGGGTTAACACTGCCAAGAAGAAGGAGAAAACAATATCAGGCCAGATTCAGAGATTAGAGAATGAAATGTACAAAACCCAACGGGAAATAAACCGGCTGGATAACCAGGTTAATACTTTAGAGGGGAATATTCGATTAACCCAATCCGATATAGAAAAGGCCGAAGTTCATCTGGCCGAGCGTACGGCGGCTTTGAATACCCGGCTGGTTAAGTTATATGAAGCTGGGGAGATTTCCTATTTTGAGGTATTACTCAGTTCCTCTGACTTTAACGATTTTCTAACCCGCTGGGATCTTATGACCAATATTTTTAATCAGGATCAGGAGTTAATAGCGAGTATATCGGCCGAACGTGATGAACTGGCTAATAAGAAGGTCTCCCTTCAGAATACCAAGACTCAATTGATTGTTGTTCAGGATGAGAAAC
>JBLMZW010000094.1:0-7600 GCA_050259035.1 Chitinophagales bacterium
TCGAATTGTGTATTCTTGACTATACGAAGGGTTGCATGATCAGGGTCGTGCTGAACCAACTGGTACTGCTTAATCCCTTTCATATTGCGAGCCAGCGTATTCCAGTAGCCGCCATGAACCAGTTCGCCGTTTCGGGAAAGGAAGGTATCCACTTCCCGCCCATCGATAGATTGCATTAACGGCAGTTTAATTCCGCAGTTGCAGGTTGAAGAAGACATGGCTCCCATGTCTCCTACCAGGTATCTTAGTCGGGGCATGGCGAAGTTATTAAGATCAGTTATAGCGACCCTGCCGGTCTCACCGGCGGGCAGACACTGCCCGGTCTTGGGATCCACTATTTCCATAACCAGATTTTCCAATGTCAGGTGCATACCTCCGGCCGGACACTGGTAGGCAATTATGCCCGCATCCCGGGCACCATACTCGTTTATTACTGGAGCCTTAAAGGCCTTCCCGATGGTTTCCCGCTGGTAGTCAAAGAGCGTTTCCGCTGTGGAAACCACTCCTTTAAAACATTTTCCTGAATTAACGGTTTTACCCTGCTCCAACACCAGCGAAGCAAACAGGTAAAGGGAAGAAGCGTAGCCATAAAGATATACCGGAGAAAAATTTTCAATTAGCTTGATATAATCATTTATCCTAGATGGCTTCAATGAATAGGCGGGAATCACAATCCGGTTTTTAAGCCATCGTTCGCTTATTCGATGCAGACGGCTCTGGTTGGCAGAAAGTTCAACCGGGGATCCCCAGATCATTATTGACGGATCAGCCGGGGCTATCCCCCACCATGAAAGTCCGCGCCAACGGGCGGCTTCATAATGTTCTACTGTAAACCGGTCCATATAAAATGAAACTGGTTCTCCGGTAGAGCCACTGGTGCGATTGGCAATCAACCCCTCACGGTTAAGTCCTTCCGAGAGATAGGAATCAGGTTTCTCCTGGTAATCGCTCTTACTCAATAAGGGGAATTGTTCGAGGGCCTGTATGGGGTCACGTACCATTACAGAAGAAAGATGGCAGAAACTCCTATATGCTGGTACTTTTTCCACGCAATGAACCAACAAGCTTTTTAGCTTCATTGTCTGCTGGTTAAGAAGGGAATCTGGCGTCCAGGATTGAGTCTCTTGCAATTCTTTTATATAGGTCCGGATATGATTGCCTTTAAAGGCTTCCATATAGGGAAATACCAAATTATTAATCAGAATACGGGTAAAATTCACAGGTATCCCTCATTTTCGTCCGTAAATCTAAATACCAGTTTAAACATTGTTTTTGTAATTGCCTACCCCTATATACTGTTAAGTAAAAAGATATTTGTAAAAAATTAGCCTATTTTAGAGGAGAGAAGGAACATAATGTTGAAAATAACCTGTGGCACTATTATGGCCCGGTGGACAAGAATTTTCGATTAGTGCTACAATTGCTTTGGGTTGTTGGATCCGGAGGGTTTTTTATGATTAAAATAACAGCACCTATTTATGTTCTGGTTGTAGTAATTGCTTTTATGGTGGCGTATTTTATCATGCCCCTGGTACAAAAGCTGGCCATAAAACTGGGGGCCATAGACGAACCCAACGCCCGGAAAGTACATTCTCGACCGATACCAAGGCTTGGAGGACTAGGAATTTTTGTTTCCTTTATGCTGATGGTTATACCCGTTACAGTTATTACCGGTCGAATGGAAGCACCCCTGGTGGGAATTTTGCTGGGTGCAACCATAGTTTTCGCCGCTGGTGTTCTTGATGATATTTATCAATTGTCCCCCTGGACTAAATTGCTATTCCAGGTAGGGGCAGCCACAATAGCCATCTTTTTCGGGGTCAGGGTCCATTTTATGACCAACCCCTTTGATGGAATGTTTCAGCTTGGAATGATGAGTATTCCGCTTACCATTTTGTGGATAATTGGGGTAACTAACGCAGTTAACCTCATTGACGGGTTGGATGGGCTGGCGGCTGGGGTATCGATGATAGCCGCAATTACTATCGGAATAGTTGCTTTTAGGGCTGATCATTTCCTTATCTCATTTGTGGCTCTGGTTTTAGCCGGTTCAATCGCAGGATTTCTTCCCCATAATTTTTACCCCGCCAGTACCTTTATGGGGGATTCGGGGGCTATGTTCCTGGGGTTTGTGTTATCCTGTCTTTCGATTACCGGTCTGGCTAAAAGCGCTGCCTTAATCAGTCTTTTTGTACCAATAGTAATTCTCGGCATACCAATTTTTGACACCTTTTTTGCTATTATAAGGCGAGTCAATAATAGAACCCCGATTTTTGGCGCAGATAAAGCCCATTTACATCATCGTTTAATGGACATGGGGTACGGTCATAAGAAAAGCGTTGTCATCATATACATCATGAGCGCGGTATTGGGAATAGTAGCCGTTCTCCTTACCTATGTCACCAGCCCACAGGCTATGTTGATTCTGGCGGTACTTATTCCTGTAATAATCGTAGGTGCCAGCCGAATCGGAATAGTTGGTGATCGGCAGGAGAAAGAAAAAGCATCGACAAGTGGCGACATGATGAATAATATAAATTATCAAAGGGGACGTGATACAAGTGTCTAAAAAGAACTGGGTGCTGACAGCACTATCGGTCGCTTTGTTACTGGGGGGCTTTTGGGCGGGACATTACGTAAATGCTCAAGTCTTAGGCCAACCCGATACCGGTTCGTCTCAGGATCCCCTGGTTACACAAAGTTATGTTGACAGCCGATTAAAAGCTCAAAATGATTCATTACAGGCCCAGATAACTGCATTACAGAACAGAATTGCTTTACTTGAGTCAAAATCAGGAAGTGGGGGACCGAGCACAGGGACCAGTAGTACCCCTCCATCAACAACGACTACAGCTGCTAAAAAGGTGTATCCTAAAGCGGGTTCCAACTGGATTAATATCCGCAGCGGTCCGGGAACCAGTTATTCAGTTGTAGCCAAGTTGTATCCCAATAAGCCAGCCACTCTGGTAAGTCAGCGAAACAATTGGTATCTAGTTAAAATGAGTGACGGCAAGGCTGGTTGGGTCAGTATGGATGTGTCTATAGCGAAGTAGGTATTATTATGAAAAATTTTTTATTTTGGGTTAAAAACATTTTTATAGTATGTCTGCTTTTCGGGACTGCTTTCATTGCCGGTTGTATTATTCCCGGGCTGGTAGGTTATGGTGTTCCGGGCGTTACCTCCCCGACCAAGCCAGACGTTATGAATGGTGAGCGGGTCAATGTGTTATTGCTGGGGATTGACGCTCGCCCCGGAGAAGTTAATACCCGCAGTGACACCATGATTTTGGCCTGCATCGATCCTACTCTGGGCAAAGTAGCCCTGGTATCCATTCCTCGTGACAGCAGAGTAGAACTTCCAGGAAGAGGAATTAATAAGATAAATGCAGCGAATGCCCTGGGTGGCCCTGAAGAAGCCTGCAGTGCGGTAGAAGAGCTTATGGGAGTTCCGGTGGATTATTATGTTTTAACGAATTTCGGCGGTTTTTCTAAAATGGTTGATATCCTGGGCGGGGTTACAATCGATGTGGAAAAGAGAATGTATAAACCTTCGGAACATATTGACCTCCAGAAAGGGGTTCAACATCTGAATGGTTATAATGCTTTGGGTTATGTCAGGTTCAGGGGTGATGCCCTGGGGGATATCGGACGTACCCAGAGACAGCAGGAGTTTATGACGGCATTTGCCCGCGAGTTGATGCAAAGTAAAACAATTTTGAAACTCCCAAGGTTGTTGCCGGAACTTAAAAAGAATGTCAAGACCGACATGAATGTAAAAACCATGATACTTCTGGCCCGAATGGCTTCCGGTTTCAAGCCGGAAAGTCTTATAAGCCAAACCCTGCCGGGATATTTCTATAACGATCCGGCTACCGGCGCCAGTTATTGGGAAGTTGACCGGGATAAAGCCACTACCCTGGTTGCCAGTCTTATGGACGGACAAAAGATTGATGTAATCGAAGATACTCCTTATCAGAAAGTAGCACGGAATACTAAGAAAAAGGCTGAGAATTCCGACTTGGTTGCTCCTGAAGAGCCGATAATCGATGATCCCGGCACGGTTGAGGAACCAGCTAATGGTGATGAAATTACCCAGCCTGAAGATCCTACTAATCCAGGCGTCCCGAATAGTTCCGAACCTCAGGAACCGAGCCAGGTTTATACACCGTACAGTGAAGGGTCGGTTATTACACCTTCAGTTGAGGCCCCCTCTGAACCAACTATTCCGCAGGTAAGCGAACCGGAACCAGGTTAAAGGTTGCGAGTATAAATAAATTTTAGAACTAGGGTTCATTGCGAACCCTTTTTTTATTTCAGAACAGTATATTCCAGTTGCCATATTTATGGCAACGACAGAGGTATGAAATACTACTAGGCGCGCGCCAAGGGAACTGATTTTGGCGCCTATCTTGTTTTGTCGTTTAATCTTTTTTTCCGACGAATCTTTTTCATTCAGGAAGGATTTAGTTAAAACGACGTCGAATTATATTTATTTACTTCGAAAAGGGGAGCGAATGTCTCTTGAAGCATAGAAGAATGCTTCTTATAATAGCATGTTCATTTGTGCTGGTGCTGATTGCAGCATTACCGGCCTTAGCGAGTACGGGAACTGTTACTGGCAAGGTGGTTAACCTTCGCAGTGGGCCCGGGACTAACTATGCGAAAAAGGGCAACGTTTCCCGGGGGACAATTGTACAGTTGGTAAAAAAACAGGCTGAATGGTGGAAGGTTACCCTGAAGAATGGCCAGGGTGCCTGGATTAAATCTTCTTACATAAAAGTTAATCCAACCAAGGTTTCAACGACATCCCCAGGTACATTTGATTCCAACCGTCCCCATATAGAAATAACCAGCCCAATAGTCAGACTGCGTACTGGGCCGGGCACCAACTATTCTATTAAGGGACAATGTAAAATAGGAGAAAAGTATAACATTTTGGGTCAGGAAAACGGTTGGTATCGGGTTCAAATCGGAAATGAGGTCGCCTACCTGGCTGGTTGGCTGGCCAAGATGTGCCAGGTCGCACCTGCCGCTGCCGCAGAAATGCCAGCGGATACAATTATTCAAACGGCGGAGACCACGCAAAGTATGCCGATTGATCCGGGGACGACCATCGTGGTTCCGGAAAGTACTGTGGATAATGTTCAATCGCTTCCGACCGGGCAGGTTAAAATTGTCTTAGATGCCGGACATGGCGGCCAGGATCCCGGAACCCACGGACCTGCGGACACGAAAGAAAAAGACATTAATCTGGCCCTGGTATTGAAAACTGGAATGCTTCTGCAGCAGGAAGGATACCAGGTAATATACACGCGGCAGGACGATACTTTTATAGCCTTAACGGGACGAACTGATTATGCTAACGCGGAGAAGGCGAGCCTTTTTATCAGTATTCACTGTAATGGTTCTACCAGTGCCAGTAAGACGGGCACTTCAGTATATTACTATACGTCTGAAGCCGACCCGGTAATTGCCGCCCAGGGAGAAGCAAGAGCGAAGCTGGCAGAATGTATTCAGCACAGCCTGCTCGCGGCTTTAGGCACACCGGATGATGGAATCAGGCAGAATAATTTTGTAGTCCTCTGTAATTCGGTTATGCCTTCGGTACTTATCGAGTCCGCTTACCTTACCAATGCCGGAGAAGAGACCCTGCTTAACGATTCGGCCTTTCAGGACAAGGAGGCGGCTGCTATTGTGGCCGGGGTAAAGGAATACCTGGGAGGAACATCCACAGAGACCCAAACCGGAAATTAAAAGGCAATACGAAATAAAACAATAGTGGGGTTAACTTGATTAATAGTTAATCCTATTTTTATATTCAGGTAAGAATTAATACGCTCCGGCTGTTAATAAGTTGCTTCATTAATAAGTGAGTTCTTAAGCATTTAAACCTATTGTTAAAACAATGGCATAGAAACTTCCCAGTAAAAACAAAGAGCCTTTTGGATTCCCTGTATACATTGACTCAGAATTATCCGAGGGTCGGAGGGATTACTACTTCCTCTGATCCTTTTTTTATATACTGACCCTGCTTCGAACTAAGAGGTTATTACTGTATTCTGGCGAATAAATTGAATCCAGAATGATTTAACAGGAGGGAACAGGATGAAAAGGAAAACTAAACTAATCATTACTGCAGCCTTAATCCTTGTATTTGTTGCCGGGGTGGGTCTGGGAGCCTATGGCGGGGGGAAGACAGTGACCGCCAAAATAACCTACGACAATATTAAAATTGTTATTGACGATCAGCTTAAAACCCCCGCCGAACAACCATTTACCATGAATGGGAAGACTTATGTTCCATTACGTTTCATTGGAGATGCTTTTGGCAAAGAGGTTACCTGGGATCAGGAAACCAAAACAGTATATATTGGCGGCACTATCTATCGGCCGGTCTTCATCACAAGATTTTCCCCGGTTAGGTCAGATGGTGATGGTTCTTTAGCCCTTAATCAGCGAACCGATATTTCTGGAATCAGTTTCGACACGAAAGAACCCAACACTCCTATTAATGCCTGGGGAGAGGTAACCTATGACTTAAAAGGATTGGCTCAGAAAGTTGAATGCGACTTCGAGGTTAGCACAGCCTTACCCACCGTCGGGAAATACAAAGCAACATTTTATGACCAGAGTGGAAAAACACTGGCGGAGGTGGGCCCGATCGGACCCAACCAGAATACCAAACTAAGCTTCAGGGCCGAGGGGATAAATGAAATAACCGTTAAAGTTCAATCCCTGGAGACCCTTACTAATTGTCCTGCCAGGCTAAATATTAAGAATTTTAAAGTTTCTACCAGGGAACATAAGGGAGATTAACAGTCATTTTATACTTAGTAAAACAAATAGTCGAAAATACATTTAATATCCCTTTCAAGAAAATTAAGGAACATTATTGGAAATAAATTCGTCATTAAATACAGGCAGTTTTTGTAAGGTGAATGCCTTAATCCGAAGCCCGGCAAGGAGGTGCTTAGGCAGTTCGTTAGTTGCCCCTTAAGGGGGGAGATTACCTGATAAAGAATTAAAGGAGGTAAAAAGGTGCTTAAACATAAGAGATTAATATCAGTTATTGCTGTAATGGCTTTCTTCCTGACCATGCTGGCACCGGCCGTTGTGGTTCCTACCGCGTCAGCTGCAACCAGCTACAACGTACCGTTGGGTGAAATGTCCATTGCTAAAGGTGGCCAAGATGTTTTCCTTTCCTACTTAAGAATTACTGAATCAGACAAATCAGCAGGAAGTATGTGGGGCGATACCATAACTGTTAAGCTTCCTTCAGGAGCCAAGTATGCATACATGGAAGATGTTAAAGATGGTATAGCAGCCTATGGCGCTGATTGGAGCGACGCTTTAACTACGGAATTCATCCAGACCCCTGAACTCAGTGGCACTGATGACAACCCGTATCAATTGGGAGATGGCGATGTCACAGTCAATTGGGATCTTTGCACAGCCAACCAGATAGTATTCACAGTTGGCAGTCCGTTGACAACCGCTGACGATCTTGCCGGAGCCGGCGGGGTAATTGATATTATCTACGGCTACTATCCTGATTATGCTTCCCTGGGTGGAGACGAAATGTATTTCCCCTGGGACAAGA
>JBLMZW010000095.1:0-14427 GCA_050259035.1 Chitinophagales bacterium
CTTCTTTCTATGCGTGACACTTGTACCTGTGATATTCCCATATCATTAGCAATAGCAACCTGGGTTTCATCTTTAAAAAACCTTCGGACTATAATCTCTCTTTCCCGGTAATCGAGTTTCCCTAAAGCCTCACGCAGGGCAACCTTCTCCAGAAAGTCTTCCTTCTGAAAATCACCTTCTATTGTATCCAGGATCTGCAACCGATCCCTTTCCTGGGTTGACAACATCTCATGAATGTAGGTTGGGGCCTGGCAAGCTTCCATGGCAACCACTATTTCCTCAGATGGTATACCCAGCATCGCTGCTATCTCATTAACAGTAGGCTCGCGTTCCATTTCGGCACGCAGTTTATCCTGGGCCCACTTTACCCGGGCATTTATTTCCTTTAACCCTCGCTGTACTTTTAATAGCCCATCATCGCGTAAAAATCTTTTGATCTCTCCAATAATCATTGGAACCGCATAGGTGGAAAACCTGACCCCGTAACCAGTATCGAACCTCTCTATGGCTTTTACCAACCCCATAGAACCTACCTGGAAAAGATCTTCATATTCGTATCCAACACCTTTAAAGCGTTCCATGACCATATAAATCAAGCCCATGTTTAATTTAAACAGTTCTTCCCGGGCTGACTGGTCGCCCTTTTGCGCTTTTTCCAGCAGGGCTATAGTCTCTTCATGACTGAGAAGTGAACCTTTTGGTGGGTTTTCTTGCATACGCTCCACCTCAGGCTTCCGGATTGGAGTTATCTGCGGCGAATGATTTAACCATGCGTACTCTGGTTCCTTGTCCCGGACTAGAACAAACCTCTAAGTTATCCGTAAAGGACTTCATAAATACGAACCCTAATCCCATTCGGTCGGGTTCCGAAGAAAAGGCCGGTTGGAGAGCCTTCTCTACATTTTCAATTCCCCGTCCATGATCTTCTATAATTATTTCCACCACTCGATTGGGGAATAGTTTGATCTCCAGGTCTATAATTCCGTCCGGTTTACTGTGGTATCCGTGAATTACACAGTTGGAAATCGCTTCTGATACTGCCAGCTTAGTTTCATCAATTTCTTCTATAGTGCAATCAAGCTGAGTAATAAAAGCCGCTGAACATGCTCGAGCAAATGAAATATTAGCTGCCATACTGGGAAACTGGAATTTAACCCAGTTTACAACGTTAACACCTTCCTGCATTCCTCTACTCACTCCATTCTTAATACTTCCTTCTCGGTCTCATAGACAGGAATAATCTTGGTTATTCCTGAAAACTCAAGCACTCGGAAAACTGCCGGGCAGGTTCTGATTATACACATTTGTCCGCCGGAATTCTTCATTTTCTTATAACGTCCGATTATGACACCTAGGCCTGAACTATCCAGGAAAGATACGCCGTCAAAATCGAGGATTAGAGTCTGAACCCGGTCATGTTTCAGGCGAGAATCAATTTGATCCCGCAAGCTGTCGGCAACGGCTAAATCCAGTTCCCCTTCAATACGGACCATTAATGTATCCTGGACAGTGTTCATTGTTACATGCAAAAAACCTTCCCCCTGTATCGTTATTACTTCAAAAGTAATGTTCTACAGAGGGAAGGCCTTTTCCTTCCAATATATGGTATTAAAAAATAAATATTTTACTCCACATTTTCTTAAGTGCATCCCATAATGAGCTCTTTTCTACGCCTTTTTCTGTAACGAGATTAACTGTTTTTACTTGTTTTCCATCACAGCAGACTACCGCTTTACCCACTACTGTCCCTTTCTTAAAGGGTGCATTTATGTATGAATCAATCTGTTTCCTGCAAGTTACTTTGGATTCCTCGCCTTTGGGACAAATGGTACCGATGTTGTCAGCAGCTACTACTTTGACCATTTCGACCGTTCCTTTTCCCACCTTAATTGCTCCGCAAATACTGCCGCGTTTAGAAAAGCTGCGATAGGAATAACGGGCAAAACCATAATTAAAAAGTGCCATAGAATCCCTGAAATTACCCCGGGGTTCAGGCGAAGCCATTACGGTTGCCACCAGCCTGAGATCATTGCGTTTCACGGTTGAAACCAGGCAATACTTGGCTTCATTGGTCCATCCTGTCTTGAAACCATCCGCGCCCTTATACCACCATAAAAGCTTGTTGGTATTATAAAGTTTAAACTCTCCATTACGCAACGAATATTCCTTGATTCCAGTGTACTCCAGAATATCCGGAAAGTTTAAAGCATACCTCCCCAGTAAAGCCATATCTCTGGCGCAGCTATAATGACCTTCAGCCGGTAGGCCGTATGCATTCACAAAGTGGGTATTCTTCATACCCACCTTCTTGGCTTCCCGGTTCATATGATCTACAAATACCTCATGGCTGCCATCCAGGTGTTCGGCAACAGCAACACATGCATCATTCGCTGAACCTACGGCAATTGATATTAACATATCCTGATAAGTCATTTCTTCTCCTGGTTCCAGGTATATCTGACTGCCGCCAAGCTTCCAGGCGTTTTCACTGGCTACAACCTTCTCAGTTTTCTTTACTTTTCCTTGTTCTAAAGCCTCTATACCCAGTACCAGTGTCATTAGTTTTGTCATGCTGGCTGGGGGAAGCTTAGAATCCGGGTTTTTCTCATACAAGACTTTGCCGGAATCTGCGTCCATCAGGATTGCTGAATCAGCCTTAACATCCAGGCTCGGGTTCTCAGCCCGGGCATAGGAACAAATACTGCACAAGAATACAAGGACAATAAAAAAAGAAAGCCACCTTTTACCACTCATCTTGATCCCTCCACAAGCTTTTACAAAAGTGTATTGGCTTTCCTCGTTTAATATGCAATTGTGTATATTGGTTTTACCCTATTACTGTTTCCATAATTAGGGGTTCTAAAACCGGAGGTTGTTCACTCAGGGTACAAGCCCGAATAATTCGGTCTCTGGCTATCTGCATTTTATAGGGATCATTAGCATAAATAATGGCCAACGGTTCATCCTTCTGAACATAATCGCCTGTCTTTTTTTGCAGAGTCAGTCCTACCGAATAGTCTATTCTATCCTCGTATTTTTCTCTCCCGGCTCCTAACATCATGGCAATACGTCCGATTTCCTCGCACTCCACACCAGTCAAATATCCTGCCCCAGGCGATTTTACTACCACTTGCAGGCTAGCCGGATGTACCAGGTGCATGTTGTTCAAGGCCGCCACCTCACCGCCCTGCATTTCTACCAGTTGACATAATTTTTCGTATCCTTTACCTGAATCAAGTATCTCAGTTACTTTATCTCTGGCCTCTTCCAGTGTCTGAGCAGCCCCACCCAGAATTACCATATGGGAGGCTAGGACTAGACAAAGCTCCTCCAGATCTGGTGCTCCCTTCCCCTGCAACGTAGCAACCGCCTCCTTGACTTCCAGGGCATTGCCTATAGAATACCCCAGGGGCTGATCCATCCTGCTTATGATTGCTACCATTTTACGTCCAGCTTTTACTCCGGTGGCTACCATTTGTCGAGCTAATATTCTGGCATTCTCGATTTCTTTCATAAAAGCGCCTTTTCCCACTTTTACGTCAAGAACTACGGCATCGGCACCGGATGCTATTTTTTTACTCATCACACTGCTGGCTATTAGAGGAATGCTTTCTATTGTTGCCGTAACATCCCTTATTGCATACAGTTTCTTATCGGCTGGAACCAGGTTGCCGGTCTGGGCCACAACTGCAGCCTTAATTTGGTTAATCTGGTCAATAAACTCCCGACGTTTTAACCCGGTACGGAACCCTGGAATAGCTTCGAATTTATCTATAGTTCCACCAGTATACCCCAGACTTCTGCCTGACATTTTAGCTACTGCAACCCCGGCCGCCGCTACAATTGGGACCACTATCATGGTGGTTTTATCGCCGACCCCGCCAGTACTATGCTTATCCACCTTTATTCCATCGATAAACGATAAATCCACAACCTCGCCTGAGCCTGCCATAGCTAGAGCCAAGTCATTAACTTCGCGCTCGTTCATACCGCGAAAATAAATCGCCATGGCCCATGCAGCCACTTGATAATCGGCTATTTTTCCGCTTACCATACCTTTAATAAACAAATCTATTTCTTCGGTGCTTAACTCGTACCCGTCACGTTTTTTCCTAATGATCTGTTCCGTATTCACTATTAGTTACCCCCTAACCACCTGGTTGGCGAAGCTCTGACCAGCTAACTCCGTGGCCGTTACCCCTAAAAAGTCGGTTATGGTTTTACCTAAATCGGCAAAAGTCTCTCTGACCCCGAGGTCGCAGCCGGGTTTAATCGCATTTCCAAGCAATAAAAGCGGTACATATTCACGAGAGTGGTCAGTACTGTTTGTGGTCGGATCGCACCCGTGGTCGGCTGTGAGTATCAAAACATCGCTTTCTTTCAGCCGGTCAACAATACGCGGCAGGAATTCATCCACTTCTGCCAAAGCCCGGGCATAGTTGACCGGATCGTTTCTATGGCCGTATTTCATATCAAAATCGACCAGGTTTACAAAAACCAGTTCATCGTTTCCAGATACCACTTCGGCCAATGTTTTATCGAGGCCATCAGTGTTATCCCGGGTATGAATACTTCGGCTTATCCCCCGGCCGGCGAATATATCATTAATCTTTCCTATGGCAGTAACCTTTTTCCCAGATTCGAGCAGGTAATCAAGGGCGGTCTTACCAGTTGGCTCAAGAGAAAAATCATGACGTCGATCGGTACGAATAAATCTTCCGACCTCGCCACTAAATGGACGAGCAATCACCCGGGCCACTCCATGTTCTCCCTGCAGGATCGCCCTGGCCTTATGGCAAATATTGTATAACTCATCCGGTCTAATTACATCTTCATGAGCGGCCACTTGAAATACGCTATCCGCCGAGGTGTAGACAATAGGGAACCCGGTCCTTATATGTTCGCTGCCCAACTCTTCAATAATCTCAGTGCCAGATGCTACCTTATTGCCCAGTGTTCTTCTTTGAATCCCCGTCTCAAAACGGTCAATAATCTCCGGCGGGAAGCCCTTGGGATAAACGGGAAAAGGATGTTCCGTCACAACGCCCATCATTTCCCAATGACCGGTAGTAGTATCTTTGCCCTTGGACTTTTCAGCCATCTTGCCCCAGGCAGCCTTACAATCCTTAAACGGGGCCACCCCTTCAACCGGAATAATATTTCCCAGGCCCATTCTCTGTAGATACGGCAGGGCCAAACCTCCCAAAACCCGGGCCATATTCCCCAGGGTATTGCTGCCCTGGTCGCCATAAGCATCAGCATCTGGAAGTTCACCAACACCTAGACTGTCAAGTACAATTAAAATGATGCGTTCTATCATGCTTGCTCCCCTTGTTCTATGGTTATGCTCTGGGATGGCTCCTTTGATATACCTCCCGCAAGTGAATCGTAGTCATATGAGTGTATATCTGGGTAGTGCTGATGTCAGCATGCCCCAGCATCTCCTGTACCGCTCTTAAATCCGCTCCATTTTCTAATAGATGCGTAGCAAAAGAATGCCTCAAGGTATGAGGAGTAACAGTTTTTCCTATTCCAGCATCAGTTGCGTGGCGGTTGAGTATTTTCCAAAACCCCTGTCTGGTTAACCTGTTGCCAGCTACGTTGACAAAAAGAATCCGATTTAAAGAATCCTTAATCAGGTGAGGGCGTGCCCTAGCCACATACCGGTTAATCCAATAAATAGCAGTCTGGTTGACAGGCACTATTCTCTCCTTTTTTCCCTTGCCCATACATCTTACATATCCGGCAGTAAGATTAATATCTTCGATCTCCAGCGACAGCAGTTCTGACACCCTGAGTCCCGTACCATACATCAATTCAAACATAGCCTTATCCCTCAGGCCGGTTTGGATTGCAGGATTGGGCTGATCCAGAAGGTGATCTACCTCCTCGATGGTCAAAACATCGGGAAGCTTTCGATTTACCCTTGGGCTTTCCAGGTTATTAGCAGGATTGTTAGTAATTATACCTTCCTGAATGAGAAACCTGAAAAAGGTCTTTATGCTGGATATATGTCGGGCCGAACTGGAAAACGCAGCACCTTCATCAAGCAGATTACCAATGAAATCTATAATGTCCGAACGTTTGATATCAGCAAGATTATTTACATTTTTTTTGCGTAGAAACGCAACAAACTTGGTTATATCTCTCCTATATGCCTCCTGAGTATTTTCGGAAAGGCCCTTTTCGAAACGCAGGTATTCCACGAAGGCCCCAACATCTTTTTCCACGCCAGAATGCCCCCCGTTCATCTCTCTTGACATACATTAATTAGTATTTTGACAAACATTGTTTTTTCCCTTTTCTTCTTTGGAAAATCTATTGGAATTAGCAGTTGCCGTCTATTCACGCTCTTCATAATAAAAATCCTGCAACTGTATTACAAACTGGTCCATAGCCTTGTCAAATCTAGTTTCTTTACTTCTTTCCATTCTCATGGGACTCTTACCGGTCTGAAAATTCACCTCCTTAGACATTGCCGGCACTGAAGCAGATATTATTCCATAAAGCCATGGAAGAGCCAGCCCGGCAACCAACATAACCGCCAATGTTTTAATTAAAACAGTGGCCTTTACTTTGCCCCTATGGATTACAATAAACATTTTGATCCCCCCATCATTAAACTATCAGACTTAAAAACCATGGTGAGATGTATGCTTCTACCAGGGCTCCAACAATAAAAAACGCCATTACTAATGCCATTAAAAGGGTGTATAATAGCAGACTGCGCCAAAAATCGGATATATTCCGCAACTGCCCTTTAATTATGTACATGGAAAAGTTCAGACTGAACAACGATCCTACCAGTAAAACCGGAAGGTAAATCAGATTCTGGGGAAAAACTGAGGCCAGAGCTACCAGCCATCCCAGGCGGCCTTTTTCCTCGACCAAAAAACCTATAGTAAACCCCAGTGAAAAAGCCCGGGTAAATACCAGGCCAAGGATAAATGGCACCCCTATAACGGTTAACCCTAGAAACCAGATTAACCCTACGGTTTTAATTTGGTTTAATATAGTTGGCAGCAGCATTTCGGGTCTTCCGGTTACCCCCCCCTGCTCGGTCATAAAACTGTTAAGAAGCCCAATCAAATGACCCCTTGTCCCTCCGGTCAGGTTGCTAACTTTCATTTCACCAGCAATTAAACCAAGTACAAAGATTACGATCAGTATTAAATACTGCCAAAAATTATTTTTTATGTGATCCTTAATCGATTGACTCGAAATCATATAATGCTCCTATGCTAGTCCTTACTGAATGAGTATTTAATTCAGATTCTGTTTATGCCTTAAATCATGCACGCAGGAAAGACCCGACAGGTATGACTCCTAATGTGATAGGTTCTTCTTCCCGTCAAATAATCAACACCAATGCATTTGTAGGTTGGGTTGAAAAGGAGAATTGATTTACGAATAGGAAAATAAGAGAGGATATGTGCAATAGTTTTACTTATGGTTGTTTATAGGTTATCTCTCGAAGCCCACACTTCATATCTTTCATTTCTGGCAATCAACTCCACGATGTATCTGGCTGCCAGGATATCTTCCATGGAATTCGCACTGGCCGCTACAACTGCCACTCCGGCACTGGTCTCCATCAGTTTTATCGCTCTTCTGGCGGCGGTTTCCGCCGGCTGAGTCCCTTTTAGTTTTAAGGTTCTGGCAATAGTTCCTGTAATTACTGCGGGCGTTATTTGAAAAGCCGCATCGAATGCCACTCCCCCGGTATCGGTTACAGCTATCACAACACGGTTATTAAATTCTCTGATCTTCGGGGTTTCGGCCCCCAGGTTGGGCACCACAGCCTCAATCCAGCCGTTTTCCCGGTCCAAACCTGATAACAGGCGGGTGCATCTGCCCAGCCGTTCATCATCGCTACCCACCCGGGGCTCAGAAACCAGGATAATGCCAGTGCCCAGTTCACGGGCCGCCCTGGCTGCTGCCTGTCCGATATATTCCGGTTTGAGTTGGACCGGGGCTCTGGAATGATCCGGGCTGGCACCATAAACCCTCGCTGCCCCTGCATCCAGTACGCTTTCCAGAGTGGTCGACATGTCTATAACATCCACCACCATTACCGCCAAACCCTCTTTAGCTGCCCTTACTGCTCCGCTGGCATCAGTTGTCAGTACGATTCTCTTTGACACGTCCGTATTTACCTCCTCCCCCCGGAACAATCTCCAAGCGGCTTTCTCTCATAGTTTTAATATAACCTGTCACCCTTTCGCCGGCTGCCTTTTTAATTAAATCCAAGTCCGCTCGTTCGGTTATATCAATATCGGTTCCAACCGTATTCCTCAATTTTGTAAGGGTTTTGGGACCCAGGCCTGGAATGAATCTTAGGGGAACACGATAGTAATATCTTGCTCTGCCCACCGGTTGTTGAGGTTGGTCGAAATCTCGAATCGTCATCACCCGGTCCCACACCCCGGCAACCATTTTAGCTCCGCAGGAATCGCATTGAAAAATCGGAGTGTCGGAATCAGTTATGATATTGCATGCTGGACAATAACTGCGATGGTATTTACCCAGGAGGGGGTCCATTCCGAAGTTGGCCATAACCCGTCTTCCGTCCGTCCCCTCTACTGCCATTCTAAATTCTTGGAAGGTTGGCGATTGCATCCGGATTAGATTATATTCTCTTGCTATATTCCCGGCTGAATGCGCATCGGAATTTGCGAGAAAGGTAAATTGCCTTGTTTCGTGAATCAGGCCTGCCATATCAGTATCAGACGACAGCCCAAGTTCCAGGGCTTTAACCCAGGCTATCCTATTCCTCAGGCCGTCCGCCAGCCGGGTTACCCAGCACCCGTATGCCCCCTTATGGGGTGTAAAAGCATGGGCCACTACGAACATACCATTTACCGCTTCGGCGATGTCTACCAATTCTGCGGCCGTTAGAATTGTTTTTTGGGTTGAAAGATTGAGGTTATGGACTTTTCGGGATACTACCTTTTGCCACTTGTCGGCAGCTGGTAAATCGGGTAGGTAGGTAATAAAATGAGCACCCTCCCGGCTCTCTATTTCCGCCCCCAGAATCAGAGTTATCCCATCCTGAGATTTAAGGGTTCCATCTTCTCCGACCTGTAAAAAACTCTGTTCTAAAAGAATTTGTATCTCGGTCGTCACCAGGGGGCTGCCACAGTCAACTACCCCCACCATATTCAGGCCTTTAATCCTTGCCGCTTTCATGATCTCTTTCAAGTCCAGTTCCTTAGAAGCTGTAATCTTGACTGGTTTACCTCCAGCCCGGCCTATATGAATGTGCAAATCGGCGTATATATGCTGCACGTCTATCCCCTTTTAGTCAGAAATACATCAAGTATTCCGATTATAGTCTTACCATCTCTTATTTCCCCACGGGTTAACATATTCCAGACCTCCGTTTCCGGCACCATTGCTATCTCTAAAAATTCATCGTCATCTGGATTGCTGGTACCTACGGTTAATTCCGAAGCTACATAGAGGTGCATTTTTTCATTGGTGAAGCCCGGGGTAGTATAGTATTCGTATTTTTTCCGCCATTGTGCGGCAATTAGTCCGGTTTCTTCCTGCAACTCCCGCTTAGCGCACTCCGCCGGATCTTCTCCTGCCCCCAGTTTGCCTGCCGGGATTTCCCAGAGAGCCTCTCCCGTAGGATATCGATACTGGCGCACCAGGCAAATGCTCCCTTCCCGATCAATAGCAACTATCGCCACCGCCCCGGGATGTTCTATACATTCCCGGGTAGCTTCTTTCCCGTTCGGAAGTTCAACCGTATCCAACTTCAGGTTGACTATATGCCCTTCAAATATCTTTTTACTGCCTTTGGTTTTCTCCGTTAAATCCATTTTAATGAACCTCCAGTATACTTATGAATCAATACCTTGGTTATATTGTATTGAATAATCGTCTTATTCCAGGCATAAACTGATCTCGAGGTGACGTTGATGGAAAAAATGGTGTTAAAAAACGCTTTGGTGCTTAAGGGTAAAGCCTCTGACCTGCGTCTTGAATTGCAGCGTCTTTCCAGTCAGGAGACTTTGAAAGATTATCTGCGGCGCAATTTAAACTAATAGTTTTCCTGCTTATTAGGTAAAAGGATATTCTTCAGCCCAAACTAATCCTCATTTTTATTATTTCTAACGCACTCAGCTGCGTATGTTGCTGCGGCTCCCAGGGCCAGGAAGAACTCCTGATCCTCATTTTCTCCTCTGCCCATAGTCGTAACCTTCAGCCCGTATTCGGCCAGAGCTGCCCCTACCCCTGAACCATCTCGATAGACTATGTCATGTAAGTCTTTAAGACCAGCCTCCGCAACCTGATTATTTATATACTCCGTTCTTTCCATATCCAACAGCGGTATGGGAACCGCAACCCTCACCCGGCATACGTCCTTCAGAACCGTGATAGAGTGATGACTGATACCTTTATGCCTTTCTCGTAAATCAGCGAAGCTGATGCGGGGCACGGCAATCGGTTGACCTCGCAGCGAGTCCACAGCGTTAAGAACAACTCCCTGTTCCACTCCGCTAAAGCCCCATTTGGTGCCAGTTCCCACAATACCAGGCCCCATGGTTACCACTATTACATCCGGTTTCCAGACAGCCCGGGCGGCCAGCAAGCCGCTGAAAATATTTACTGCCTCCAGATCTCCTCCCCAGGCATTACCCGCGCTGACTGTTCCTTTAATAAGGTCTATATTTTTTAACTTTTCTACTGTGCGGCTCCAGCTCACCGGCAGACAGGCACCATCAGTCATGACGTAAGCAACGGTCAAACCCAGCTTGGCCAGACAGGCAGCAAGCGGAGCCAACATGGAGTGAATGGTTCCAGCCAGGATCGGGGTTCCTCCCAAATCCTGAGTTTTTTCCAATTCAGTTCGAACAGGGCTCTCCTCTTCTTCCACACTTAATACCCGGCACTGCCAGGGAGTGTATCTCATCTTCATAATATGACCCTTACCGTTCAAACTGCATTCAGAACGGTTAAGGTTAACCATTATAAAATCATACCCGCCGCTTCCCAGGCTTAATTTAGTAGCGGTACGGTTAATAATAACCCGGTCACCCACTTCGAGTGGACCGGTTAACTGCTGGTAGGCTACCGCCTTTACCGTATGTCCATCCGATTCCACCCAGGCTTCGGTCAAACCGGGTCGCATAGCGATTATTTCCTTGACTATCCCTTCTCTGGTCTCAATCAATGGTTAGCCTCTCCCAACTTATTAATGATTTCAATCACCCAGCGAGCGCTATCCACCAAATCCTCGATGCTTAAGCATTCATCTACCGTGTGTACCGCTGTCATGCCAATACCAAGATTAGCGCAGGGTAATCCTTGCTGGTTGAAAAGATTGGCATCACTCCCGCCGCCGGTCCTGGTCAGGTTAACTTCCTTGCCCATGGCTTCCGCCGCCTGCATGGCGATTCGAACCACCGTATCTGTAGGCTGAAGATTAATTTCGTGATATAACGGTGTAATAGTCGATTTACAGGAGCCTCCACCTTGTTGAACCTTTTCTTCGAAAATAGTAACCATATTCCTGGTCAGTTCTTCCAGTTTAACTGGATCCAGGCTTCGCGCTTCACCCCTGATTACCACTTTTTCCGGCACAATATTCCGGGCCGTACCTCCCTGAATAAGCCCCAGATTACAGGTGGTTTCTTCATCGATTCGGCCCAACTGTAAATTGGTGATAGCCAGAGATGCTAGAGCAATGGCGCTTTTGCCGTCCTCAGGATTGATTCCAGCATGGGCTGCTTTCCCAAACACCTCAAATTCCAGTTCATTTTGGGCTGGGCCCCTGGTTACAATGGTTCCAGCCTGACCTACACTATCGAGGACAAATCCCCCAATCGAATTAACATTATTGAAATCAATCAGTTTTGATCCCATTAAGCCCTGCTCTTCAGTAATTGTAAAAATGACTTCAAGATTAGGACGAGGGATATTGTTTTCAATTATTACCCTGAAAGCCTCCAAAATAGCAGATATTCCTGCTTTATCGTCGCCTCCCAAAACCGTATCTCCTGAACTTCTAATTACGTCGTTCTCGATTACCGGTTGAATCCCTCTTCCAGGCTGCACGGTATCCATATGAGCACAGAAAAAATAAGATGGCCCCGGTACATTACCAGGTAGACTGGCTATCAGATTGCCGGCCTGTCCGTTAATAGCCTTTCCGGCACCATCCTCGAAGACTTTAAAGCCCAGAGCCTCAAGTTTTTGAACTAAAAGTACTTTAACGGCACCTTCCTCCCAGGATGGAGAATCAATACGAACTAAGGTTAAGAATTCCTGTACCAGCCTATCCCGATCAACCAGTTTACTCACCTCTTCCTAACATATCTATGGTCTTTAATACTCGGGATTTTTCAATTGTTTTTGTGATGCTATATTTCTCGGTGTATAGATGCAAAAGTATTAGAGCTGCCAGTACCGCCAATCTGGCCGTAAAGCCAAGTCCATAGACCGTCATAACTCCCAGGGTGACCCCCAGTACGTTGGACCCGGTATCACCCATCATGGCCCGGGCCTTGAGATCATAGCGAAAATATGCCAAAACCGCTCCAAACAGCGGAATAAACAGGAGGTATTGATCCCAGGCAAAGTATGCCAAGGGTAAGAACATAATAAGAAAGGCCTTAACACAACGTCCCGGCCTTAAATCAAAAAGGTTCATACTATTCGTAAACAATGCGATAATCAGCGTATTTACTATTAACGATATAATACCATCATAACAGGACCAGGCAATGAAAAACGATACTAGTCCTCCGGTCAGGGCTTTTAAAGCACCAGTAGTCATTTTTCGTTCTTTAATCAAACGGGAAAAATGCCCTCTGAAACCCAGGGTATCTCTAGAACCCAGAATATCATCCACGAATCCAACCAGTGCCATAACTACAACCGCTAGCAAGTATGGCATAAATCTATAATCGCTATGGCTCTCTAGAAATGTCATCAGCAGAAAGCAAGTGATTAGGACCAGAGGAAATGTTAACCCCGCCGCCACTGGAATCAAATCTTTGCGGTAATTTGGGCGGACGGCACCATTTTCACTTAACATCGGCAGGAATAAATAAAGGGCCAGTTTTTCAAGCAGAATCGCCGCAACAAAAATGATTATGGCCAGGTATCGATGATCCAATCAGGACTTCCTCCTCCTGCCCTCGGCAATGATTACTCTTAATACATCACGATACTGGCGGCCCCGGTGTAAAAAGCCTTTCAAATCTCGTCCAGTCTCAGCATGAGTCATCTCAACCGGAACCTCCATTAAGCGGTAGCCTTTTCTCAACGCCCGAATGGTCATTCCAACTTCAATTCCATATCCAGAATGAAACGGCAAAACATCGTCTAGAACCTTTTTACTCATGGCACGCTGGCCGCTTAAAGGTGATTCGACTCGCAGGCCTTCCCTGGCAATAGCCCTGGTTGCGAGACCCTTAACCAGGCCAAAGCCACCTTTCTTGCGTGCCGGGGGAAACCGGGCAATAGTTAAATCAGCCTGATTACTCAGTAAAGGGACCAAGAGCTTATCTCCCTGGGCCGCAGAACTGCCAAGATCCGCATCAAGCAATAGAACTATGTCTGCTTCCACCGCTCTTGCCCCCCGGTTCAATGCCTCACCTTTTCCTACATTGCCTTCTAATTCAAGAACTCTGGCCCCACAGGCTTGAGCTATCTTCGATGTTCGATCCGTAGAACCATCGTTAATTACCAGTATATCGTCTATCTGTGCGATGGTCTGGATGGCCGCCAGAGTTTCTTTTATACGTTTCTCCTCATTATAAGCCGGGACTAAAGCAACTATTTTCACTGAGAAGCCCCTCCAATGTATTCCACGGGAAGAGACGGCATAAACTTGCTGGCCGTCTTTTTTATACCATAGTCGCCGGTTTCACCTTCAATAGACCGTATCAAGGCTACCTGCCCGGGTGAAAGATCAACATCATCAATAGTACTGATATCAAATTTCTGTAGAACCTTCATATAGGAGTACTTGACATAGGATGTCTCGCAGACCACGGCTTTCTGTTTCAAAGACAGAATAGTCTGAAGCATTGGTTCATCGATACTGCGGGGGTAATATAGTCTTTCACCATTGGCTCCTCCTAAAAGAACTATCCCCTGAATCGGGGCAGTATAGTCGCCATTGAATTTCACCAGATTGTTATCCTGCAAAAAAGTACGCGTTGCCTCGTCTCCATTGCCTGCCACTATCTGGGCTACGCTGGAAGCCACCATTTTCTGCAGTTCCACTATTGGAGTACTATGATCAACTTTATAATAATCACATAGCTTAAGTTTTTGTTCATTACTACCCATCTCCATGGCCGGCAGAAATATCGTGGTTGATGTGAATTTTCCTCCTGCCAATGAGATACCTGAAACCATTCCCGGTGGTATATCCTGTCCACCCGTAACCACCATAGCACCTTGCCA
>JBLMZW010000096.1:0-7302 GCA_050259035.1 Chitinophagales bacterium
AGACCTGGCAGCTGCGGTAATCGTGATTGCTTAACACTCTGTGCTTTTCTATTAGCCAAGTTTGTCCATAACCCGCTTCGAAGTATAGCTCCGGAGTAACATCGACGCCAAAAAACCAATCCGCAAACCCTAAACCCTCGTTTTTTTCTTCCATCAGCAGACCTTTTTCTCTGCATCTGGCTATCTGATCTGATTTTAATTTATGCTCATGTTTTAATTTATAGCTTGCATAGAGCTCAGCCGGTGTTTCGCTCTGGTAATCTGTAAGCTTACCCAAACCTCGACCAGCGCTTTTTCTATTTGGAACCGGTATCAATCTCTCTTTAACATACCGCTGTAGTGTTCTCTCGCTTTGGATGTTTACTCCCAAAGCATCTAATTCTTTAATTACTTGATCTGCGGTCAATCGCCTATACACCCCCTTTCTCTTGACTTTACTATGAGCTTTTGATGTATGCCTTGCATACTCCACTGTTTCATAAAAAATGGACACAGTTGCCCCCCGTTACAAACGACAAAGACCTGTCGGTTATTATCTGGTATGATTATAACCGCATAGTCTAACATAAAGCAAGTTCTTTTTTTATTATTTAGCATTCAATATAATCGAAAATGTTGACTATCGAGTTATCGATATACTAGTCGAAAACCCCAACAGATTTTGTTTGTAGTAAATTAATTAGAAATGAATGGTGAATTGATGCTCTTGAGTCGAGTGATTTCCAGAGATTTCACTCAAAAATGAGTAAAAGACAAAACCCTATTTGTTGCAACAGGTGATGCAACCCAGAAAATAACTAGTGAATAGCAAAAATACACAATGTCATTTTTGCGGCAACCCTACTAGGTAATAGTAGTCAATGAGGGTAAAACATCGCACTCCAAAACCGAGGGCTGGGGGTTCGAGACCTCTCTCCCCTGCCATAAGAATAACAAGGCCCCTCATTTGAGGGGCTTTCTTAATGTTTTTATTCCTTCCTTTACTGTTTCCTTAACTTTCGAGGGCTACATCAATTTCCATACTGCCTTCATTGCCAGTTAACTGAATAACCAGAGTCTCTACCTGGCTGATCATTGTAACTATGTTTTTACCATTTACCAGAGTAGGTGGCGTTATATTAAGCAAGACTCCGATTTGTTCGAAATTGCTTACACTATTACCAGCGGACATATTAGCAAGTTCGCATAAAGCACTTTTAGGCATAAGATCAAACTGATCTACCGGCATTCCACCCATCATTGCGGAAGCTATATTCCTGGCCGTGGACTCTTGCATGGAGAAAACCAGATTCCCTTTAACCCCGCCAACGAGACCCACAATTATATTAACATCATTTTCGGTGCGCAATTTATCACGTTTATTGAGCCCGGTTCTCTGCCAGCTGGACATGCCCATCATAGATGTTACATTAACAAAACCATTTACAAGACAGGCTATGTATTCTGCTTTCATCGTATTAGAGTTTCCCCTCCTCTACTGCAACATTAATCTTTATGGTGCCTACTTCGGTTTCCATGAAAACTGACCAGGAACTTAACCTCAGGTTAAACATACTCATGCCCTGTCCAGCGAATACACTGGGTGGTGCTAAGCGAATGTTCAAGCCGTGTTTGCTGTTGTTTATGTCAGTAATTGCATTTCCGCTGATTATATTGCCGATCTCAGCACCTGCCAGGAGCACTTCTTCATCAGCAACCGAAGCATAGTCTTCGCCGGTAAGCCTTGTTGCCAGTTTAATTGCGGTTTCCTGACTCATATCCAATATGAACCTTCCACGCCAGCCGTCAGTCAAGCCGACAATTACAGTAAAACCCTGTGAGTCGAAAAAATCTCCTTCGTTAGCCGGTGTCCCCTTGCTGATAGCAAGATCAAGCATTTCTTTAAAAACATTTACCGCAGCCCGAATAAATGCCACCATATGAGAACCTTGTTCAGTACTCTTATCCATAATTCACCTCATTTATTGAACGCATCAATGATCTTTTGAATAAGTATATCTGGTTTGAAAGGCTTGTTGCAGAAATCTGTGATATTTCTAGCCTTGGCTTCAGCCAAAATATCAGCATCTCCCATAGCACTAAGCATAACTATTCGTTGATCCGGATTAATCTGTTTGATGCTCGACGCTGCTTCAAGGCCATCCATAATAGGCATAGTAACGTCCATAGTTATTACGTCCGGGTCATATTCAGCGTACTTGTCTACCGCATCTCTTCCATTTCCTGCTTCCCCAACAATTAAAAAACCCTCCGGCTCCAGGGCTTTTCTTATCATCTTTCGTGTAACCGGTGAATCATCCACTGCCATAACCTTTATCGGTTTTCCATCAGGCTTTAAGCCTTTCATTATGTAAATTGCCTCCTATAAATTAAAAATTGGGGTAGCCTACATCTTTGCGAGTGGATATTATTAAAGACACTGGTAATTTTCAACGATTTACTGCTCTAATAATCTCTCGAGCTATGTTCCAAATAGGTACTACTATTTCTGCGCCCCCACGCTTAACTGTTTCTCCTGGCATCCCGAATACTATCGCGCTTTCTTCTGATTCAGCTATGGTTACTCCTCCTGTTTTCCTGATATTAACCATTGAATCGGCTCCATCACTACCCATTCCAGTCATAATTACTCCAATGGTGTTTTTCTGGTAAACATCGAGTACCGATTGCATCATGATACTAACCGATGGAATAAATAAATGATCGGGCTTGCTGGGGAGTCGTATTACGACATCACCCGCACTGTTTCGAATTACATTCAAGTGTTTGGCACCGGTACCAACGTATACTTTACCCTTTTCGATCTTCATTCCCGCCTGAGCTTCGATGACCTCTAAGCGGCAGGAGTCATTAAGCCGCTTGACATAGGTAGAAGTAAAATTGGGAGGCATATGCTGAACCAAAAAAAGGGAGGCATTAATATCGGGCGGGATAAGGGGTAATACCTCATAGATCATTTTCGGTCCGCCGGTTGATATCCCCATAGCAACTGCTTTGGTAGTTCGAAAACCTGAACTTGGCGACGCAGATACCATTTTCTTTTTTTCTATTGATTTTCGAGCTAGTTTATCCGTTACTCCCTTGCGAACCTTTAAGTCAGCAGCTGCTTTTACTTTGCTGATCAATTCTTCGGAGATTTGTTCAATGTTAGCCGAAACCGTTCCGCCAGGTTTAGCTACAAAATCAAAAGCCCCCAGTTCAAGTGCTTCGAATGTAGTAAGGGCTCCTTCCTGAGTCAGGGAGGAGACCATTACTACCGGACAAATCTTTTCTGCGACAATATACTGAAGAGCAGTAATTCCATCTTGCTTGGGCATGTTTACGTCCATTGTGATCACATCAGGTTTGGTTTCTCGCGCCTTTAAGACAGCATCTTCGCCGTCACGGGCAACGGCTGCCACTTCGATACCAGGATCACTTTCAAGAATTCTTTTTAACATTTTACGCATTAAAGCCGAATCATCTGCAATTACTACTCTAATCACTTATTCGCTCCTATCTTGTTTCTTTAATTTAGGAGGACTCTTTTTTGGTGCGTCGCTAGTTGTATTAATATCCCCCAGCTTCTGCCATTCTTTTTCCACCAGAATTCTCTCCAGATTCAGCATAAGTATCATCCGAGCCTCAAGATTTACTATCCCATCCATAAACCTTTGCAGTCCATCCCCCTGAAGCATTTCTGGAGCTTCTTCCAGGACACTCTTTGAAACTCGCAAAACCTCTAATACTTCATCAACAATAATGCCGATTTTCTTAGCGCCGATATCACTAACGATAACCCGGGTAAATTCGTTATATTCCTTGGTATCCATTTCAAATCTTTTACGCAGATCTATAACTGGTATGACATCTCCGCGAAGATTTACCACTCCTTCGACAAACCTTGGAGCTTTTGGCACTTTAGTAATACTAGAGAGCCGGTTGATCTCTTGAACCTGATTAATCCTTACTCCGTATTGTTCATGTGCCAGCTTGAAAACCACCATTTGCTCTTCGTCTACGTCCTGGCCATCAACAAACATCTCTTCGCCGATGTCATTTTTCGCGTCTTCAATAATGTGCAATTCTTTAATATCATCAGAGGAAACTATGGCATGAGGATCAATCAGCATAATGATGCGTTTGCCGCCGTCCAATCGAGCAATGCCTTTTAATTGATTACGGGCTTCACCGATAATGGTTTGTGGTGGAGGAAAAATAGTATCTCGTGGAATCCTACTAACCTCGTATACCTTATCGACTACCAACCCTATCTGGAAATTGTCAATGGCTACTACAACGACTCTGGTATTACTGGAAATTGTGTCCTCACTGGTATTAAACTTCAGGCGCAAATCTACTATTGGAAGAAGTGTTTCCCGAAGTGATATCACACCCTTTATGTAATCAGGAACGTTGGGTACTTTAACGATTTCCGGAAACCGAATAATTTCGCGAATATGTTCTATTTCCAGAGCAAACTCTTCGGTTCCCAGCATAAATGATACCAGTTGAATTTCCTCCAATTTACGGGTCTCTTCCCTGTTGGAAATCTCACGATTTTTTAAATTTATGTCGGACCGAGATTCGGTTTCAATATTGATCAACTTGGAACTATCAAGAATCATTACAACTTTCTTACCATCATTAACCTTAACCATTCCAACTACGGCACCTTCGTTAGTACCCGCTACCATAACCGGGGTAGCCTCTATCTGCCTGTCTTCGACTCGTAATACCTCGGACACTGAATCTACATTCAACCCGACCGTTCGCCCTTTCACATTTACCACAATAACCCGGTTGGAGTCATCTTTTTCACACCTGGGCATACTGAAACGGGTTCGGGTATCAACAACCGGCAAGATATTACCGCGAAGATTAGTTATTCCCTCGACATAGTTGGCCGCCTGGGGAACAACAGTAATTTGTGGCATTCTAATAATTTCCTGGACATTCATGATGTCAATTCCGAAACATTCCTGTCCGAGATTGAAAGTAACCAGTTGCATTTCTTCCGAGGAGAAAACATCTTCAGCGTTCATTCTCATCCCTCCTTATAAAATGAGCACCTCTCCTCTTATTGGTTAACCTGCATCTCGTCAGCAATGGAGGCGATTTCTTCTATCGAATTAGCCAGTTCATCAATGGCTTTGGCCTGCTCTGCAGCGACTCTGGAGGCCTCTTCAACTCGTTCTTCTACAGTTGTAATTACTTCGGCTACTCTAATTGCCTCTTTATGTCCTTCTTCGACGGCTACATTAATCTCATTAATGAATTTTCTAGCTCCCTTACGTCCTTCTGTTATATCATCCAATTTAGTTGTCAATACCTGGTTCTTCTGTGCCGCTACACCAGCCTGTTCGTTGGCTTTTCGACTTGCAGCTTCAGATTGAGCTATTTCCAATGCCACCTTGGTCATTTGCCGCTGAATATTATCAACTAGGTCCTTTATCTTATCAGCGTTTTCGGCTGATTCAGTAGCCAGGTTCCTTATATCTCCAGCTACAACTGCGAAACCGCGTCCATATTCTCCTGCTGTAGCGGCTTCGACAAAACCATTAACCGCCAACATATTAGTCTGAATTGATACGTTTTCTATCGTATCCACAATTTTTTCGATTCTGCGAATCTTATTCTGCAGGTCCTCTATAGCTACATTAGTCGTATCATATGACTTAATACAATTTTGTAGATTTTGCCAGATATTACGGGCATTTTCTCTGGCTTTAAGCAACATTTCTCCCAGTTGATTAAATATATCCGCGCCAGAGGCTGCGGTATCATTCATGGCATTTATGATTGCGCGGAATTCCTCAGATATTTCTGCTGCCTTTCTTGCGTCCTGGCCAGCAGTTCTTGCAGCACCTGTCATTTGGCTTAAGGCACTGGCAATCTCGGTGGCAGAAGTACTAATCTCTTCAATATTGGCTGAAAGTTCCTCCGCGGTAGCGGCTACCTCTTCGGCTGATTTATTAATATTGGTGGATGTTTTTAACTCTTCGGCCATCTCGGATAGTTCCTGAGTGGCAACATTTACTTCAGCCAGGGCTTTGCTCTGTTCTATAACCGCTTTAGCCGATTCCTGGGTTCCACTGACCGCTTGTTCCGCAGCGGAAGCGATGGATTCAGCAGAACTTAGAAATTCGTCGGCCTTATTTTCAATTTTCACTCCGAATTCCACAATTTCGCTTATAGAATTGGCATACTCTTCAAAATTGTGGCCCATGTCCCTAAATCCCTGGTTACTGGTTTCCAAATCTTTTTGCATCTGGTTGAAGTCTTCCACTACGGCGTTGATATCTTTAACCACTGCTTCAACACCAGCGCGAATATCTTCGACTACACCGCGTATATCTTTAGCCGATTTTTCCGAGGTTTCAGCCAGGTTTCTTACTTCATCGGCCACAACCGCAAATCCACGCCCGTGTTCACCAGCTCTTGCCGCTTCAATAGCGGCATTCAAAGCTAAAAGGTTGGTTTGGTCAGCGATCATAACCACGGCTTGAACAATTTCACCTATCTGCCGTGATTGAACTTCCAGTTCTTGAATTCGTTTCCCCGAATTTTGATTCTTAGTCGCCGCTTCACTCAGTTGGCCCAGCATTGCACCCATATTGGTTACTGATTCTTGCGCAGCCGATGCACTTTCCTGTGAAATTTGGTTTAACGCTTGAAAGGCCGTTTGCATTTCTACTGATGAACGGTTAACCTGAACTGCTCCGGCCCGCATCTGCTCTGCGCTGGAGCCGACTTGCTGTGCGTCTCCAGCAACACGGTCCATCAATTTAGAAAATTCCAATGCTGCTGCGTTTGATTCCTCTATGCCCGCCAGCAATTGCTCTGAAGCTGAAGCTATTCTTTCAGCCATTGCTTGCTGTTTAGCCAGGGTTCTGGCCCGCGCTTTCTCCTGAGCCATTTTGCGTGCCATTTCTCTTTTTCTGGCTATATCCTCGTTACTCTCTTCCTTTAACACAATCCCCGTCTTTTCTAATGAATTACTAGAAGCTGCAGGTTTTTCAAGTTTCTTTGCCATACCGTATCCTCCTACTTTATAGTACTGTCAGTGACCTTCCCCTACGATGAGCTGTTCTGCTATCTCTGGAATAACTAAGATCGGTAATTTTTACCTGATTCTGCTGTCCGGTTTCTATATCGAGAGCGGATACATCCAGAACCTGGTTACGGTCGATGGAAAAGGTAACATCGATACTGGGTTCACCAGCCTTAGCCTTTTGAATTCCCGCCAAATGAAACCTTCCCAGGGATATACTATCGTCATCCATCAATCCCCTCTGTAATATGTGAATAATCACCTCCTCC
>JBLMZW010000097.1:0-4026 GCA_050259035.1 Chitinophagales bacterium
CAGTGAACTGGATGATTCATATTATGGCACAGCACTCAGGGCGGTATGTGTACCGGTATTCGATGATGATGACCCCAACCGGGTAGCTGGTTCAGTTGGGTTGGCCACACCACGCGATAATGAGATGGTTCTGATGAAAATCGCTGATAACTTTGTCCATAGCCTGGAAGAAATATCTTTAGCGATTCAGCAGACCGCTATTGCTGCTGGCGATATTAATACTTCGGAGAGGAACCTCAGTGAAAAGATTACTAGCATTCAACAATTAGCGGCCGAGATTATATCGGTTCTTGATTTTATCAAACAGGTTGCTGATGAAACCAAGATGTTGGGATTAAATGCGGCGATTGAAGCGGCCCGCGCCGGAGAAGCTGGACGAGGGTTCGGCGTAGTGGCGGAAGAGATCCGCAAGTTATCTCAGGTGTCAAGAACTACCGCCGATAAAATCCGCACCATGACCAAAAGTATAGAGGAATCAATCAACGAGGCAGCCGAAGGGTCCAGGGCGGCTATTCATGCCACCGAGGAACAGGCGGCTACCACCGAAGAGATTACCGCCAGTGTGCAGGAAATGACCTCACTGGCTACTGAACTGGACCGCATCGCCCACATGGTCTAGCCAACTGGGTACAGTCAACTGGGAACGCCGGGCTCCAGCCCGGCATAGGATATAAGCCAGGCGGGAGCCTGGCGTTTCGTTTATTAGGGGACGTTGAGATTGACTGGGGACGTTGCTTGAGCGCAGCGAATGCTCGCGTCCCCTGTCAAGCTCCCCAAGGAAGTCAAGTGCAACATCCAGTTGCACTAACCTGCCGCTGGAAGTCGGTCTCAACTGCGCCTGGTGTTGCATAGGCTCGTCGAATGTCGCTTCGTTGGCTGTTTGACCCCGCCTACTTTAGAATTGGACGGGAAAAAGCCAACTGGGAACGCCGGGCTCCAGCCCGGCAGCCGAAGGCCAAACGTTTTACTTTTCACATCTAACATTTCACCATATCAATTGAGTTGCCAAAGAAATGCTAAAAACACCCTTATTTATATGCAACTGTTATATATGATAACGGTAGCATATGTCAGAATAACATCTAAAATGGGGGGTAGGCGTTAAAAAACACTAAGAAAAAAAAACCAAATAGGAAGCCAGCGGCAAGAATTATAGCCAGGCTGGAGCCTGGCGAACCCGAAGTCCCTTTACGTCTCATGTCTTACTTCTCACGTTTAACCATATTGAGGCCAGGCTGGAGCCTGGCGAACCCGAAACCCCCTCAGCCGAAGGCCTCACTTTCACTATGGTATTGTGGCTGGTTGATTTGCCTCTATAAGGGTATAATTAGAACGCGAGGAGTACAGTAGGTGCTGCTCGCGAGTTTATGCCAGGAGCATTTAATGACAGGAAAAACTAAAAAGACATATCATATTTTGACCTATGGCTGTCAGATGAATGAGAGGGATTCGGAGACCATCGCCGGGCTGCTGGAGGCGGCTGGCTATGAGGGGGCTTCTGGTCCAGATGATGCCGATGTGGTGGTCTTTAATACCTGCAGTGTCAGGCATTCCGCAGAGAATAAGGTTTTCGGCAAACTGGGGGAAATAAGGCTGTTAAAGACTAAAAAACCGGGCATGGTAATCGCCTTTGGCGGGTGTATGGCTCAGCTTCCCGAGGTCAGGAAACGGTTGAAGAAGAACTCGGTGGATATAGTATTTGGCACCCATAACATCCATCGCCTGCCGGAGCTGTTAGCCCGGCGGGAGGCCGAAGCCGCGATGGTGACTGAGGTCTGGGATAAGGCAGTAGAGGTTGTAGAAGGGGTTCCCAGCCGTCGGACAGGTGGGTTATCCGCTTTTGTCAATATAATGTTTGGCTGCAATAACTTTTGTTCCTATTGCATTGTCCCCTACACCCGGGGCCGGGAACGCAGCCGAAACCCGCAGGAAGTAGTAAAAGAGGTCAGGGAACTGGTTGCCTTAGGGGCCAAGGAGGTTACCCTGCTAGGACAGAATGTTAACTCCTACGGGCGCGGCCTGGAGGAGAAGGCTGATTTTGCTGACCTTCTGACCATGATCAACGATATTGAAGGTTTATGGCGTATCCGTTTCACTACTTCCCATCCCCGCGATGTTAGTGATAAACTTATTCAGACTATTGCTGACCTTGATAAGGTCTGTGAACACGTGCATACCCCTCTGCAGTCGGGAAGCAATAAGATCCTAAAATTAATGAACCGGGGCTATAGCCGGGAAGACTATTTTAACCTGGCGGATAGAATCAGATCAGGTATCCCGGGAGTAGCTATAACATCTGACATCATTGTAGGTTTTCCCGGAGAAGAAGAGGAAGACTACCTCGATACTCTGGATGCCATTGAAAGGGTTCGCTTTGACGCTGCTTTTACTTTCATGTACTCGAAACGGACCGGGACCAGAGCCTGCGATATGGAGGGACATGTTCCTTTAGAAATTAAACGTAACCGACTGATCAAGTTGAATCAGATTCAGTATGCCATGGCGCTGGAGGAGAATTTGCGCTTCGAAAACCGGACCGAAGAGGTGCTGGTGGAGGGAAAAAGCAAGACCAACCCGGACCGGCTGACTGGCCGAACCCGGACCAATAGGATAGTGGTCTTCGATGGCCCGGCGGAACTGATTGGTCAGTTAACCAGGGTTGTAGTTACCGAGGCTAAAACTTTCACTCTATTCGGACAGTTGGCAGGGATAGAGTAACGGAAAAGCGAAGTTAACAATATAGGGAGGAATTGATAGAATGAACCGCGACGATATTTTGAAAATGGCTTTTCAACTGGGTGAGTCAATTGGTGAGTGCGAGGAAATGCAACTGTTCCAGGAGAGCCAGGCCAATGTAATCAAGGATGCTGAGGCCTATGGTTTGATTATGCGCTACCAGGAAACCAAGATGAAATTTACCGAGCAGGTTCGGCAGGGCGATATGTTAACTGAAGAACAGGAAAAGGAACTGGATGGAATAGAAAACGAGATGCAGAATCACCCGTTGGTGGGGAATATGCTTATGGCTCAGGAGAAGGTCAACAACCTTATGAACGCAGTATATTTCTCCATTAACCAGGCCTTACAGGGCCCGAGCAGCTGCAGCAGCGGCAGTTGCGAAGGTTGTGGAGGAGGCTGCGGCTAATAGCCCAACTTCAGACAAAACAATAAAGGCTAAAGTGTATCCGGAGGTTCTATAGGAATGAGCGGCTTTACGCCAATGATTGAACAATACCGCAATATTAAGAAAGAGTATGCCGATTGCATACTCTTTTTCCGATTAGGCGATTTTTATGAGATGTTTTTCGATGATGCCGAACTGGCCTCGCGGGAACTGGATATAGTTCTTACCGCCCGGGACGGCGGTCAATGTAAGGTTCCGATGTGCGGGGTGCCATATCATGCCGCTACCGGTTATATAGGTAAGCTTTTAGATAAGGGCTACCGGGTAGCGGTGTGTGATCAGATGGAGGACCCGGCCCTGGCCAAGGGAATAGTGAAACGTGAGGTTACCCGGGTGGTGACTCCGGGAACCGCGTTAGACGATGCCTGGCTGAAAGAGGATAACAATTACCTGACCGCCCTATTGGTCGAGGAAGAGATGGCGGCTCTGGCTTATGTGGATGTATCAACCGGGGAGTTTGGTGCCTGCCAGTTCACCGGTTCCGGGGGCATAGCCTTGCTCAGGGATGAGTTGGCCCGCCTGCGCCCTAGAGAATGTCTGGTTCCCCAATGGAGTAAGGAGTCCACCGTATTCTTCGATAACAATGATTTCCGCGAGGTCGTCTTAACCGAGACGGCCCCTGAATTGTTTACGGCGGAAAATGCCAAACACTTGCTGCAGAAGTATTTCGGCAGCCACGCCTTGAATGTTTCCGGTTTAGAAAGAATGCCGGTGGCTTTAAAAGCGGCGGGCGCGATTCTTGGGTTTATTGAAGAGACCCAGCGAACTTACATGAGCCAGATTAAATACATAAGGACCTATCATGTTACTGATTATTTAGGCCTGGACCAGGCCAGCCGGAA
>JBLMZW010000098.1:0-9257 GCA_050259035.1 Chitinophagales bacterium
ATAGAAGCGGAAAACAGAATAGTTTTTGTCAGGAGATATTGGTATGCCGACTCCATCCAGACCATAGCGGGACGTTTTCAGATGAGTGAAAGCAAGGTTAAGTCGATGCTTCTCCGAACACGTAACAAACTCAAAATCTACCTTAAAAAAGAGGGGGTGATAATATGAAATCAGAAAAATTAATGGAATACATTGGTCAAATCGAAAACAGCATAATCGCAGAAGCCCACACTACGGTAATTCCACCGCGCAAAGCAAGATTCGGGATTACCAAAAGGATGTCACTCATAGCCGCAAGTATAGCGTTGGTTTTGACTTTATCTTTTGCTATCGTTTATTTCCTATATCCGCATACAGAGACTGAAACTCCGCTCACCGGGAAAACATTCGCGTCAATAGACGATATTCCCATCACAAGAATAGGAATAAATTATCAGGCTGGGTGTAATGGCCATGGACCAGGCGAGGTGTTTACCACCGGTGGCAAGTTTTATTTTTCAATGGTAACTCGCTGGATTGGAAATGATACGACCCTGGAAACCGTCAATTATTATACATTGTTCAGGTATGATCCCGAAAGCGGTTCTTCCACAGCTATTTCGAATGAAGTAGGATATATCCATCTGATTAACGGACGTTTTATTTATGATCGCTCTGGTGCATCTTTAACAGCAAAAAACCGATGGAATTATTCCTATTATTCAAACAACGCCGAATGGAATGACGAACAAAAAATCAGTGCCGGTGACGCCAAAGAATTGCTGAACTCAATAAAGGGTACTGCGGCTGTAGAGAAGATAGGTAACGAAATAAAAGTAACGATGAAAGACGATGACACCGAATATATGATTAAGCCGGATTCATTAGTCATCGAATCAAGGTTCAATATTATCGGAGTTATTGACAATAAAATATTTTTTTACGGCAGTGAGGACCAAAACGCTTTATACAGTATGGAACTGACCAGTTCCAAGCCTTCCCCAATAATGCTGCAAAACGAACCTGTTTCGGGCTTTGGTGCATTTATAGGGGACGATGGGATGATATATGCGCATAATAAGCGCGACTCTGCTTCAACACTAATCAAAGTAGACCCGGTATCAAATAACGTGGTAGCTATCGCGGAAGTAGATGCTCGCGTTTGGGAATACGTTGTTAGTGGTAAATATGCTGTTTGTAATATTGCCGGACACTCTCCTGCCGAACCTTCAACCATAAAAGCGCTAAAACTAAACTAGTAATCCCTGATAACCCCATTTCGGGATATCTGCAGAACGGCGGTCTGAAAAAGCCGCCGTTTTCTCTTGTGCGCCCGGCATGGGCGCTGGCTATAGGGATAGAAAAGCATGGTTATTTCAACCTTGAGCAGGGGGTTGGTAGTTGCGGTTGCTGATAACCAGTTTAAATTCTTCTTTAGCTTTAGCCAGCAGTTCCGGGTCACGCAGCAGTTTGCCGCCAGCCCGGGCCAGAACCTGAGCGGCATATAACATACCTTTATGTCCGATGCTCATCCCACCGGACGCGGCTGCCTGCCAGGTGTGAGGCGGGGTGCCTAAGGCCTGGCAACAGGTCATAATCTGGGCGGTAGGAGTAATCCAGGTTACATTGGCCACGTCAGTAGAGCCCGGAATCAGGTCATGTTTGCCGGTTAAAGGCATTACCCCGTTAACCAGATAGTCGGCATTGGCATCAAAATACTCGGCAGGTAATAAAGATTGGGCCAACTTACGGGCAAAATCGTGTTCTTCCTGATTCCAATCCGGAAGTGAGGTCTCAATCAGGCACTCGTAAAGGACCTTATTTAGATTGTCATTATGTAAAGGCTCGTAACATTCAGTCAGTATCTCGGTTTCTACCCGGGTTTCGGTCATCATGGCAGCCCCTTCGGCAATTTTGGCAACCCGGCGGAATACCCGCTCCACTCCTTCCCTTTGGGCTGCTCGAAGATAGTACCAGACCTGAGCAAAGGCCGGAACCACATTGGGTTCGCCGCCGCCGCTGGTAATGGCGTAGTGCATTCTAACGTCCGATGGAACGTGTTCCCGCAGATAATTGACACCTATATTCATTAGTTCAACCGCATCCAGAGCGCTTCGACCCAGATCGGGAGCCGCAGCGGCATGAGAACTGCGGCCATAAAAATTGAACTTAATTGAATTTCCCGCCATCATTGACTGTTCTATGACCAGATTTACGCAACTGGGGTGCCAGGTAAGGGCGGCGTCTAGATCATCGAAAAAACCTTCTTTGGCCATTTGAACCTTGCCAATCATAATTTCTTCGGCCGGACACCCCAGAAAAACAACGGTTCCAGGCAGGCCATTCTCCATGATATCTTGTTGCAGCCCCAGGGCCGCGCCCAATGAACCTACCCCTAAGAGGTTGTGGCCACAGGCGTGTCCCCCGGCCCCTGTTTTAAGGGGTTCCTGATAGGGCACCGCCTTTTGACTGAGGGATGGCAGGGCGTCATATTCAGCCAGAAAACCGATTACCGGCTTTCCCTGCCCCCAGGAGGCTCGAAAAGCAGTAGGAAGCCCAGGTACATTGGCCTCCACGGTAAAACCATGGTCGCTTAAGATGTTCTTAAAGATTGCAGCCGTTTGGTGTTCATTCATGGCGGTTTCAGCCAGTTCCCAGATTTGGTCACTGGTATTAATTAAAAGCTCCCGGTTAGCGGTGATCCAATCGCAAGCCACATTTTCTTTCATTTAAACAAACCCCCAATCAGATGAAACAATAATTGTAGAATATTTCCTATTTAATACTACATGTAATTGGTTTTAAATGGGAGAATTAATTAAAAGAATGGATATGTCTTGGTTTACCCCCCAGAAGTGGTAGATTATAAGTAGCCCTAAGCGCCGATTTACCAGAAAGGAGTGCAGATATGGAAAGCAGAATTGCGCAGGCCATCAAGTTAAAGAATTCCCCCGTCGCCATTTTATGGACTGACAATCAACCCGAAGGGGCGGTTAGATTCCGAGAAGGCAAACGGGGATGCGTTATATCTATGTTATATGCGGCTTCCAAGGGACGTACTGCCGTTTTTGACAGAAATACAGCCGGCTGTTCAGGCGGCTCTAACGGCCTTGGCTTTACGAAGCATAAACCTGGATTTATTGAGCATTTTTTATCCACCGGAGGGGTGGGAGAGCGAGAAGGGGAGTTTTATAAGAAGACACCTCAATTCGCCGAAGAATTTATAAAAAGTCTGCCCGACATTATTGTCCCGACCAAATATGTTGTGTTTAAACCACTTGGGGAAGTCGGCACAGATGAGACACCGGAAGTTATTGTCTTCCTGGTTAACGCTGACCAACTGTCAGGTCTGGTTACCCTGGCCAACTACGACCGGCCTACTAAAGATAATGTAACGGTTTTCTTTGGGGCAGGCTGCCACAGCACCATTCTGGAGGTAATAGGGCAGGCTAGATCTGACAACCCGAAAGCTTTGATTGGGTTAACCGACCCTTCGGCGCGTAAAGTCATTCCCAAAGATATATTATCTTTCAGCCTGCCGTTCAAACGCTTTTTAGAATTGGAAAGCCAGGTCGATGAGAGTTTTCTTACCAAGGAAACCTGGCAGACTATTCTTAATAGAATTTAAAGCTGGGTCTGGAAGGCCAAAATGAATGCTCGGATTGGATAAGAAGTCTATAAAAAAGATATTGCTAAAATGTACTAATGCTATTAATATTAAAAAAGGAGCTAAGTGGACCATCTTAGTCCAAATTAAAACCCGGGGATGAATAGTATGCAAATAACCCGTCAGACCGAATATGCCATAAGAACTTTGATTGAACTGGCCATGGCTCCCTTCGGGGAACTGGTGGCAACGAAGCTGATCTCCCAGCGCCAGAATGTACCCGAGGTCTTTCTGCAGAAGACCATTCAGATTCTGGCCCGGGCCGGAATGGTGGCGACTCAGCGCGGGGTGCAGGGGGGAGTCCGATTGACCCGGTACCCGGAGGAGATAACCATCGCCGATATCCTGACCGTAGTAGAAGGACCTATTGCCATGAATCCGTGCATGAATCCGGGGTACGATTGTGACAACAGCACGATCTGCCGGGTCAGGCACATTATGGTTAGGGCTCAGTCGGCCATGATGGACGAGTTAAGCCGCCAAACCATCGCTGAGATCATTATTGACATGAGGGGAGAGTGACACCAAAAATTTTTTATCTTTAAAGTGGACAAAAATGGTCATATATACCCGGTATCATAATATACCGGCAAAATTCTAAAACTAAGAGAGTATTTTAAGGAGGGATCGATATGGGAAGAGCGGTTGGAATTGACTTGGGAACTACTAACTCGGCAATAGCGATAGTGGAAGGCGGTAAACCGGATATCATTGTCAACGCTGAGGGGGGAAGAATAACCCCTTCGGTGGTGGCCTATACCCGTGATAACCGGCGCCTGGTAGGAACAGTGGCACGGCGCCAGGCCGTGATGAATCCCGAATCTACCATATTCTCGGCCAAAAGATTTATTGGGCGCAAGTATCATGAGGTCTCGGAAGAGATGAAGATTGTGCCCTATAAAGTGACCAAAGGATCAAATGAGGCAGTCCGTTTTGAGGTTCAGGGCCAGACAGTGGCTCCCGAGGAGATCAGTGCCCAGGTGCTGCGCAAGCTGGTGGACGACGCATCGAAATACCTGGGAGAAAAGATAACCGATGCCGTTATAACCGTTCCCGCCTATTTTAATGACGCCCAGCGCCAGGCTACCAAGGACGCGGGAACCATAGCCGGATTAAATGTTTTACGTATTATCAATGAGCCAACGGCCGCGGCCCTGGCCTATGGCATGGAGACCAGCAAGAACCAAACGGTGATGGTGTTCGACCTGGGTGGAGGAACCTTCGACGTTTCAATTCTGGATGTAGGAGACGGGGTGGTGGAGGTCCGTTCCACCAACGGGGACACTCATCTGGGCGGCGACGATTTTGACAAAGCCGTGGTTGATTGGCTGGCAGATGAGTTTAAGAAAAATGAGGGTATAGATTTAAGAAATGACCGCCAGGCCCTGCAGCGGTTGTACGAGGCGGCGGAGAAGGCCAAGATGGAACTTTCCAGCACGGTATCAGCCAACATCACCCTGCCCTTTATTACCGCTGACGCCAGCGGACCGCGGCACCTGGAGATGACCTTAAGCCGGGCTAAGTTTGACGAACTGACCCATCACCTGGTACAGCGCTGTCTGGGTCCGGTGAAACAGGCCCTGGCAGATGGCAATCTATCATCCAAGGATATTGATGAAGTAATCCTGGTGGGCGGTTCGACCCGTATTCCGGCGGTGCAGGAACTGGTACGCTCCCTGACCGGCAAACAGCCTAATATGTCGGTCAACCCGGACGAAGTGGTGGCCCTGGGGGCATCGGTTCAGGCAGCAATTATACAGGGTGATATTAAGGATGTCCTGCTCCTGGACGTGATCCCGCTGTCTCTGGGAGTTGAGACCATGGGCGGGGTTATGACTAAATTAATCGAGAGAAATACCACCATCCCCTGCCAGCGGACCGAGATCTTCTCGACGGCGGATGATAATCAGCCTTCGGTGGACATTGTAGTTCTGCAGGGCGAAAGAGAGATGGCTCATGACAACCGGCAGTTGGGTCGGTTTAGATTAGATGGAATAGCGCCGGCTCCCCGGGGCTTGCCGCAGATCGAGGTGGCATTTGATATCGATACTAACGGGATTCTAAGTGTGTCGGCCCGGGATAAATCGACCGGCAAGGAGCAGAAGATCACCATCAGCGGTTCCACCAACCTGGATAAAGGTGAGATTGACCGCATGGTGAAAGCAGCCCAGGAGAACGCGGCCGAGGACAGCAAGCGGCGGGCCAATGCAGATGCCAAAAACGAGGCCGATTCCCTGGCTTATCAGGTTAACCGCTACCTGAAGGATATGAATGGCCAGGTTCCGGCCCATGACCGAAGCCGTTATGAAGAGTTAACTCAGAGAGTGGGTGACGAGATTAAGGGCGATGCGACTACTGAAAAGTTAAGGGAGCTTATAAGTGATTTACAGCAGGCAGTATACGCTCTGGAAGGTTTGAAGCATAATGCCGGAACTGCCGGCCCTTCGGCTCCTCCCAATGACGATACCATAGATGCGGAGTTTACTGAAAGTTAAGAAGAGTTGTAACCTGGCAGACGGGCCGCCGAGCGGATGCCCGGTGGGTCCGACTGGCCGGGAAGAGGTGGTGATAAGGGATGAAATACCGGGATTATTATGAGATCCTGGGGGTGCCTCGCGGGGTTTCCCAGAAGGAGATCCAGACTGCCTACCGCAAGCTGGCGCGGAAACTGCATCCCGACGTTAATAAAGAACCCGGGGCGGAAGAGCGGTTTAAGGAAATCAATGAGGCCTACGAGGTCTTAAAGGATGAGGAAAAGAGAAAAAAATACGACTCTCTGGGCAAGGATTGGCGCAACGGGGAAGCCTATTCACCTCCTCCCGGCTGGGAAAATGTGATTTTTGATTTCGGTTCCGGTGGGGGCGGTTTCCAAACCGGGGATGTCGGAGGATTCAGCGACTTCTTCGAGTCCTTATTCGGCCAGGGGCGAACTGGAAGGACCAGGCGTGCAGCCGGGGGCGGGTGGTCAATGCGGGGTTCTGACCAGGAGGCCGAACTGGGTCTTACCCTGGAGGAAGCCTATCATGGCGGAAAGAAGACCATCAGATTGGATAGGCTGGAGGCTGGACCCGATGGCGGTTATAGTCCGACCGCTAAGGAATACACCATTAACATACCGGTGGGAGTATCAGATGGCAGCCGCATCCGATTGGCTGGCCAGGGAAATCCCGGTCAGGGAGGCGGCAGCCCGGGTGACCTGTATCTTAAAGTGAGACTCCTGCCCCATTCGTTATTTACAGTGGATGGAACAGATTTAAATACCCGGCTGGTGGTAACCCCCTGGGAAGCGGCCCTGGGGAGCAAAGTGGAGGTTGCCACCCTGTCCGGCAAGGTTAACATGACCCTGCCCCCGGGAATACAATCCGGCCAGAAACTAAGGGTTAAAGGCAAAGGCCTGCCAGGCAAAGCCGGGGAGCATGGAAATCTGTACGTAAAAATTGAAATCAATGTGCCTAAAGAGCTCAGTCCGCGTGAGAAGGAGTTATTCGAGGAATTGGCAAAGGTCTCAGATTTTAATCCCCGCGCGGAAGGAAGGAGGGTATGAATATGGAATATCGAACTTACGGAATAGTAGTACACTCCTTACGCCGGGGATTGCTGACGTTAAATGATATTGCCCGGGAGACGGGTATACACCCGGATCTGGTGGCCGATCTGGTTGAACTGGGCCTTTTAGAACCGGAGCGTGAGAGCCCGGAACTCTTATTTACCGAGGATGCGGTTAAAACCGCCTGCCGGGCCGTGCGGCTGCATACCCAACTGGGTATTAACTGGGTGGGGGTGGGGCTGGTGATGCATCTTCTGGATCGGATAGATGAATTAGAAGAAGAGATTCGGAAATTAAGGGGCGGTTAAAGAAGCCAATAATAACAGCCAGGCTGGAGCCTGGCGATCCGGAGCCGTCCCCCTGTCAGGAGACACTGGAGCAGGATGGCACGAAGTCCGGCAGTGCGGTGTATGACGAGCCGTTGAAACTCCCAGAGAAAATGAGGGCTATGAAACGGCTGGCGAAACAGGATGTTTCGACACCTTCCGCACCGCTAAGGATGGCGGATCGGAAGGGTGCCGAGTCATACCGAGTTTGAGCACAGGAGTTTCAGGCGAGGAATCCCTCCGCACGGAGGACGTTCGTGCTAGCCAAAGTAATTTGACCAGGAGCGAGTGGCTAGTTTATCCCGGCCTTAAGGGCAACCTGAATCGTAGTTCTGACAAGAGAACCGTCCCCGTGTCAGAAATGGAGGTGAGAGTTGATGAATCCTAATAAGATGACGGAAAAATCAAGAGAGGCTTTACAGGAGGCCGAAACCCTGGCGGTGCGTTTCGGGCACCAGGAGGTGGATGTTGAACATCTTTTACTGGCCCTTATGAGTCAACCGGAAGGCCTGATACCCAGATTATTCGAACGCATGGAGATTAATCCGCAAAAGGTGGCCCGGGATTTAGAGGATAACCTGCAGAAGAGGCCCAAAATCTCCGGAGGTTCCACCCAGGCGGGAAACATATATGTAACTCGTTGTTTGGGCCAGGTTTTAGCTAAAGCCGAGCAGGAGGCCTCACACTTAAAAGATGATTTCGTATCGGTGGAACACCTCGTCTTAGCGATACTGGATGAAGGAGCCGATAGCCCATCCGGCCGCATCTTAAAACAGGCCGGGGTTAACCGGGAATCATTCTTAAAAGCCTTAACCGCAGTGCGGGGCGGGCAGAGGGTAACCAGCCCGACGCCGGAGACTACTTATGAGGCCCTGGAACGTTATGGCCGCGATCTGGTGGCCATGGCCAAAAGCGGCCGTCTGGACCCGGTAATCGGCCGGGACAGTGAGATAAGGGATGTAATTCTGATATTATCCCGGAAGAGTAAGAATAACCCGGTTCTAATCGGAGAGCCCGGGGTAGGTAAAACCGCCATTGTTGAGGGGCTGGCCCATCGTATAGTACGGGGGGACGTTCCGGATGGTTTAAAGAATAAGACCATATTCGAACTCGACATGGGGGCTCTTTTAGCCGGGGCCAAGTACCGGGGTGAATTTGAGGAACGCTTAAAGGCAGTTCTGGAAGAGGTTAAAAAGAGCGAAGGCAACATCTTGATGTTCATAGATGAACTGCATAATATCGTCGGTGCCGGCAAGGCCGAGGGGGCCATGGACGCCGGAAATATGTTGAAGCCTATGCTGGCCCGGGGTGAACTGCACTGTATCGGTGCCACCACCCTGGATGAGTACCACAAACATATTGAGAAGGACGCAGCCCTGGAGCGAAGGTTCCAGCCGGTTCTGGTTGATGAGCCTACGGTCGAGGATACAGTCTCTATATTAAGGGGACTTAAAGAGAGGTTCGAGGTCTTTCACGGGGTTAAGATTCACGATAATTCATTGGTGGCGGCGGCTGTCTTATCGAATCGCTATATCTCGGACCGCTTTCTTCCGGATAAGGCAATTGACCTGGTGGACCAGGCCTGCGCCATGATAAGAACCGAGATTGACTCTATGCCATCTGAACTGGATGAGGCATCGCGCCGGATCATGCAGCTCGAGATTGAGGAAGCGGCTTTAACCAAGGAGACCGACCCGGCCAGCCAGGAGAGGCTGGAGAACCTGCGCCGGGAACTGGC
>JBLMZW010000099.1:0-6532 GCA_050259035.1 Chitinophagales bacterium
AGTAAGAGACGCACTTCTCTCCCTACCGTTCTGGCCGGATAATTTGAAGCAGCAGCTTCTAGGAATCGACGACTGGCAGCATACCTTGGTTCTGCCGGATACCGGGGATGGAAGTGCGGTAACGGTTCGTGGACAGCAGGGAATGATAATGAGTTCACCTTCCGGCAATACCGACCTGGTATGGCTTGAGGATGGCGTGGTATACAACCTGGAGGGTCAGATGAGTCAGACCCAGATCATGGAACTCGCAGAGAGTTTGAGGTAAACGATGATTATTGAAACGGTCGACCTGACTAAACTATATAACGGCAGGCCCGGCTGTAAAGATATCTGCCTCTCGGTATCCGAGGGGCAGGTATTCGGCTTTCTGGGTCCGAACGGCGCCGGCAAGAGTACGGTAATAAAAACCCTCTTAGGGCTCTTAAAACCTACCTCCGGACAAGCCATGGTATTAGGAAAACCTCTGGGGGATTGCAGCGCCCGTAAAAAAATCGGATTCCTGCCCGAAGCCTTTCGTTTCCAGGAATGGTTATCCGGTCAGGAACTGCTGGAGTTCCATTCTTCCATGTATAAAATAAACCCGAATCTGGTTCGACAAAGGATCGCTGAGGTTTTTGAGATTACCGGGCTTAAAGGCCGGGAGAAAGACCGTATTCAGACTTACAGCAAAGGCATGCAGCAGCGATTGGGACTGGCCAGCGCCATGCTTCCTAAACCCCAGCTCTTATTTCTGGATGAGCCTACCTCGGCCCTGGATCCCCTGGGGCGAAAAGAGGTGCGGGATATAATTCACCGGCTTAAAGAGGAAGGTACAACCATCTTTTTAAACAGCCACCTTCTAAGCGAAGTTGAAATGACCTGTGATGAAGTGGCTTTTATTAAGAAAGGCAGGGTGGCTGACAGTGGCCGCCTGGAACAGTTTTTATCCGGGGACCGGGAAGTTACTATTCGTTATGAAGGCCCGCCCGAGATACTTGAGGCCTTGTCCAAAGTAACGAAAGAATTGACCATGGTGGAAAGCAGAGTTAGGGCCCGGGTAGCTTCCGAAGAGGACATTCCCCTTCTGGCAGCCGCAGTCACCGAGAATGGCGGCCGTTTATATGAATTAACCAGTCAGGCCCATTCGTTGGAAGAGGTATTCATAACCTTAATGGAGGATAACAACTGATGTGGACGATAGCTCGATTAACCTTTCGAGAAATGTTCAACAAGAAAATTTTGTTTCTTGGTTTGGCATTGACCGTGGCATATTTGGTTCTGTACGGTGTAGGACTGCATTATACCGCTAAAGGCATGAGCAAAGTATCGGATTACCTTGTGATACTTACCGGCTCTCAATTCTTAACCGCCGGAATTTATGTAAGTGCCCTTCTGGTGTCTGCTATAACTGTTTTTACTGCTGTAGGCGCACTTTCGTCGGAGATCGAAAACGGGATAATCCAGGCCATTGTAGCCAAACCGCTGCGGAGAAGGGATATCTACCTCGGAAAATACATCGGGTTGGGTCTGGTACTGACCGGGTACAGCTTGCTGGTGTTTATAGCCAACGTATTAATCGTGTATTTAACCATGGGGTTTAAATCTGATGACTATATAGGAGCCGGGGTATTATTTACACTCGTACCCCTGGTTTTACTGGCCATTACCCTGTGGGGCAGCTCCTTTCTAAGCACCCTGGCCAACGGAATCATCGTATTTATTCTTTACAGTCTTTCGCTGGTTGGAGGGATTGTAGAACAGGTAGGGCTGCACCTGAGCAGTATGGCTGGAGTCCACGCCGGCCAACAGGTAACCACCGGCTTGACCAATACCGGAGTTATATCCAGTCTTATCATGCCGGTTGATTCCATCTATCGTCTGGTCAATTACCTCCTGGTCGCTAAAAGTGAGGTGCCGATTCAGGTTACAATGTTCAATCCCTTTGCCACCATGGCACCCCCCAGTTCGTACATGCTGGTTTACACCGGTCTTTATCTACTGGTTTTTATCCTCTGGGGGATTAAAATTTTCAGCCAACGGGACATTTAATCCAGTCGTTGGTTTAATTGCTCATAAAGACGTTCAGTTTCACTCGGGCTATCGAAGTTGATGATCACCGTTTCCGGGTGATCTTTTGTTTTTATAACCAGGTAGGGCGAGACATCCATAGAGCCAAGGAAGAGAAGCACTTCACCCATTCCCTCCACCTGAAAATAACCTTTTCGAATAGAGCCCATGTCGAGACCATTGGTTTTAGATACCAGCGGGGGCAGTTCTTCCTTTAACTGAATTGATTCGATAGCTGAGTAATTAAGACTAATTCCATAGTTCCCGCTTATACGAAGCTGGTTTTCTTCCAGAATAAAATTAGAAGGTAAGGATGACCATGCCACCAGGCCAATAATAACCAGTACGAACAAGGCCGCACCCCAGAGTATGTATTTTTGCCACCGAGCAGCAACGGGTTTCGGTTTTCCCAGGTTTTCATAAAATTCAGGGGGTGGAGTGAATTTCTGAGCAGCTGCTATGGTGTACAAAAGAATTATAATAAACAATGCTATTCCGACCTCTATGCCCCACATAAACCCGGCCCACTTCAGAAAACCTCCGACCAGCCAGGCAGCGCCCAACAACATCAACTGCCGTCCCATGAAATCGCCCAGACCCTTTTGAATCATATAATCCTTTTCCTCACGAGAGGACATATTATAACCGGAGATTAAGTCATAGGCCTTATAATATTTCATCAGTATGCCTAGAAAAACCAGAAAACCCGCAACAATAAAGTTAACCGCCACCATTGAATACATCCTTTCCCAAGCAAAATAAATGAAAAAAATACAACGAAGTATTAATCTTCATTTAGGTTCTATCAAAAACCGGACTACATTAGAATCTGGAGAAACAAAAATCTAACTTCGGTATTTCTTAATTGTACTGTTTATAAACCAAAGTTTCACCGGCTTCTACATTTATGGTTAAGCTCCTGTAATTCGTAGAAGTGGACTGATGGTGAAAATGGAGAGACTATCGAGAAAGTTAGTTTAGATTTATTTGATTTCCCCTGACCTAATTATCAGTTTTAATCACATGGTAGCTGATCGGTCCTTTTCGAATCGCTTCAATGACCCTTTCAATCAACAGATCCGGATCAAATGGTTTAAGTACGTAACCTGATATGTTCATCTTGTGGACATCAGAAATGGTTTTATAGTCATTGCGTGAACTGGATACAAGTACAGGGGTGTTGGTACCCCATTTGCCGCTGCGCAGCTGATTCATAAATTCGAAACCGTCCATTTCAGGCATCATAAGGTCGACAATGATCAGGTCAAAGGGCGACTGCTCCATCAATGCCTTACGCACCAGGGCCAGCCCGACGTAGGCGGTAGGTGCTTCCTCAACATTGAAGCCTTTTCGTTCCAGAATGTTGCTTAAAATCTCCAGGGCAAATTCATCGTCGTCAATAATTAAAATATGTTTAGAACCAGCATCGATTGGGGGGGTTCCGCGGTGTTGCAAACTGTTTGTGAATTCAGCCAGTATTTCAGGGTATTCTTCTTTAAGACGAGTGATGCTGATTACACGGTCAAGCTGCCCGGGGTATTCCTTTGGTGGTTTATTGGCTACCAGTATAACGTCGGCCTTTGCTGCTCTGTGTTTGAGTTCGAGGGCGATATTCAGACCGGATGGAATAAAAAGATCCGAGTCCACAAAAATCAGGTTTATCGTCTCGAGATCCAGTGGTTCGGCCATTTCAGCGGTCCAGTTATCTACTATTAGGACCGAATGACCGTTGCCGATTAAGGCAACAATGACAGGCTGAAAAATCTCCTGCCGCTGGGTAATTAACAACACTCTCCCCTGCATAGCTATCGCTCCATTTCCGGCTTGATCTGCTGGCCCGACTCAATAATAAGCAAATTTAATTTTACGCTTAATCGACGGCTTTAAGACCTGCAATCAAGGGTCGCAGGTGTTCGCGCACCGAATCCAGTTTCTTTTCTATCTCCTCTTTTGACGCCCGCTTATAACATGCCTCTTCCAATTGGGCAACGGCTGCCATAAGGTTCAAAGCACCGATGTTCCCAGCCACACCCTTTAAGGTATGGGCCATCCGAACGGTGATTTCGAAATCACCCTGTGCCTCACGAAATTTACTTTCAAAATCAGCATACTTTTCTCTGAATTTATAGAGTAGCTTTCGATACAATTGGGCGTTGCCAGCCATGACTTTCAGACCGGCGGCGAGGTCAAGTCCGTCGATCTGAGGCAGTTCCTCAGAAATTACAACTGAAATCGGTGCAGTGGGAAGATCTGATTCCCTGTAATCTGGTTTTATCCAGGCAGCCAGGGCTTGGAACAAAATGTTGACATCGATCGGCTTGGCGACGTAATCGTTCATCCCCATTATTATGTATTTATCACAATCTTCCTGAACGGTATCAGCGGTCATGGCAATGATAGGTATATTAGCCCATTGGGGATGGCGGCGAATGATTGCGGTTGCTTCATAGCCGTCCATCACGGGCATCTGGCAATCCATCAGGATTCCATCGAAGCTTTGTTTTTTAAGAATATCTATGGCCTCACAGCCGTTATTGACTATGGTTACCTTTATTCCGGCATTGTCCAAAATTCTGCCAACGATTTCCTGGAAGATTTCGTTGTCCTCGACTAATAGAATCCTGGCCCCAATCAATTTTTGAATGTTAGCCAGGCAGCTGTTTTTGCTTTCTCGTGGAGACCTCCGCATTGATCCTTCCACCTGGCAAGTCACCTGCCTTTAATAAGATTCGCGGGACCAGCACCATCATTTGTGGCGAAATGTAAACATTTTCAGTATATCACTGGGCAATGTGGATAAGGGTCCCTTTATAACGACAATTTCCCACACGTTGCGTCAGGACATTCCTGATCACCATAAATTGCTTAATATGTAAGTCTTATTAGTCAGGGTTTCCGGTGCGTGCTACGCTTCACCGGGACCTCGTGCCATCTCCAAAGGATTAATAAGAGGTGAGACGTGCGGCCTTTGACCGCTGGGGGACTTACCAGGTTCGCCAGGCTCCAGCCCGGTTGCCATAGGAGTGAAAGGTGAGACGTAAAAAGTGAAACGTGAGAAGCTAGACGTAAGACGTTAAATGAAACGAGTCTCCACGTTTAACGTTTAACTTCTTACCTTTAACTTATAGGGGAGTCCGGCGCCCCCGGTTTGAATGAGTTGCTACCAGCCCGGTCATTCTGGTATATTGAGCCAAAGGATAGCGGAGGCGATACGATGAAATGGCATACTGAATACCACTTGTTTAATACCAGAAACAAGCGGGAATTCGTAAATATCACCCGATTAGTGCAGGAGACGGTTGATAAGACAGGTATCAAGGAGGGCATGGTTCTGGTTAGTGCCATGCATATCACTTCCGGGGTGTTTGTAAATGATGAAGAGCCCGGGATAAAATCTGACTTTATGGAATGGGCGGAAAGAATGGCCCCTTACCGGGACGATTACCTTCACCATCGTACTGGCGAGACCAACGGAGACGCACACTTAAAGAGTATCCTTTTTCACCATCAAATCATGGTGCCGGTAACCGCGGGTAAGCTTGATTTAGGGCCCTGGCAGGAGATTTTCTATGCCGAGTTCGACGGCCAAAGAAACAAACGCCTCATCATGAAAGTAATGGGTGAATAAGATAGGACTACCATTAGGTTGCTTAACGAATATAAGGCTGGGCAAAAGCTGGTGAGCGACATTCGACGAGCCGTTTCAACACCAGGTGAAGGCGAGACCGATTTCCAGCGGCGGGTTAGGGCAACCGGGTGTTGCCCTAACTGCCACTACTATCATAGATGTAGTGTTGGCAGGACCCGCCGCCGGCGAGCCGAGCCATTGGTGTTGAAGGCGAGGAGACCAGGAGCGAATGGCTTTTGATCCAGTCCTGGGTAAAGAAGACAATGTTTCTCCAATCTAAAACAGCCTACTTGGGGACGCGAAGGCTGGCTGCGCTCACCAAACATAACCAAGTCAAACCGAATACCGAAGGGGGTAGAAAGGATGTCGATCAAAACCGGTCGAGCCGAAGGGGTAGCCCAGGTTAGCATTGACTACGACAAATGTAATGCCTGCGGTCTTTGTGTAGAAGTCTGCTATGGAAAGCCTTTATACATAGAAGATAAGAAGGTCAAAATCGACCAATCCCATTGGTTCGGATGTATAGCCTGTGGCCAATGCATGGCGGTTTGTCCCCGGTCCTGTATTTTTGTCAACGGACGCTGCTTGTCTCCGGAGGATGTCCTTCCCATTCCTCCTCGGGAACAGAGAGCCAGCTATGACCAATTATATTCTCTGATGCTAAGCCGCCGCAGTGTCAGGGATTTCAAAAAAGAAGAGGTCGAACAGGAAAAGATAGACCAGATCCTTGCTGCCGCATCAACCTCACCGATGGGGTTACCACCCTCGGATGTTGGGGTAATAGTATTTAAAGGCCGGGATAAGGTGCAGGAACTGGCGGGTGACATTATAAACGTATTCAAGAAATACTGGTGGATG
>JBLMZW010000100.1:0-2867 GCA_050259035.1 Chitinophagales bacterium
AATTATAGGACTTATTACTCATGCCTTACAATCTATTCGTTAGATAGTCTTTGCCCTTTTCTATACGACTATATGTTTCAAAACTCCCCTAGCATATATGGCCCTATTATATCCTAGATAAGGCCCCTCTTTGACCCATTAACCCCCTTTCTGCTTTAGTCTTATTGACATGGGATTATGATTGGTGAGATAATGGAAATGGAAAAGGTTTATACATAAAACTGGTTTATTATATGATAATATTTCCCCATGCATACACAACACAAATCACATATTTTGAGTCTTCATGAATTACTAAAGCTGCGCAAACCTATTCGCAATATAAATATCGAACATAAGGAAAACCTTAGTCGTCTTGAAAAATTTGCGGTCTGGATAACTGATAATGTGGGTACCATGGGTTTCTTCTTGATTATCTTTATTTGGACCGTATCTTGGCTTACGTGGAACACTTTAGCGCCAAAAGATTTCAGGTTTGATCCTTATCCGGCCTTTGTACTTTGGCTTTTTATTTCTAATATGGTTCAGATTTTCCTGATGCCCCTTATCATGATAGGCCAAAATTTACAAGGTCGTCACTCTGAAGCCAGGGCTGAAGCTGACTTTGAGATAAATACTAAGGCAGAACGAGAGATTGAGACCATCCTCCAACACCTGGAAAGTCAAAACGAATTAATTTTACAAATTCTTCATCATTTAGAAAGAGGTGAATTGGAGCAATAGGTTGAGTTTTCAGCGGATTTCCTCGCCCAAGTTTTATTTTCCACCCGCAATACTTTACCTAGATTGATTCCGACTGAAAATCTCGAATAAACCCCACGAGCATTAGTAAATGTTGGCCATGTCTCAGCGAGCCTTAATCCATTTATCCCCATGCCTTCTTTAGGCAATGTGTTGGCGGAGGATTATTATTGGTGAGATATATAAAGCTCACTCACATGCAGTTTTTAATGATGTCAAAAAAACATTAGTATCAACCTAGGTACATTCTGGCTCACAAGTAGGAGCGCCCCGCCGGGTCGCCCCTACAGTAGATGCAATCAAAAAACAACCCGTCATCGGGTTGTCAAAGGAATCAATCTTATCTTTTCCCTGCAAATGCTACCTTTGGAAAATCTATTTCAGTTTGAGCTGCCTGGTTGAGATAGTTAGTGAAGATGTTTAGCACAACGTTGGCTATTATCTCTGCGGTCTCCCCATCCGAATAACCCGCCTGACGTATGCGAATCAAATCATCGTCGGTCACTTCGCCGCGCCGCGCCACTATGGTCTTGGCGAACTTGAGTGCAGCATCAACCTTAGGATCTGTTGAAGCTGTCTGACGACTGGAAAGAATTTCATTTTCAGCTAGCCCGACCATCTTACCGGTCGCTGTGTGCGCCGACAAACAGTATTCACAACCATTGGTCTCTGCGACGGCAAGGGCAATCTGCTCACGCAGTTTGGCACTGAGGGAACCTCCGGCCAGTGCATTGCTGAAAACAAGGTAACCCTCCAAAACAGCAGGCGAGTTAGCCATAGTCCGCATCGAGTTAGGGGTAATACCCAATTTTGCCTTTACCTTGTCCAAAAGCTCTTTTGCCTTGCCGCTAGCTTTTGCTGGATCAACTGCTATTAATCTTGCCATTATACTGACCTCCTTAGATGGTTTTATGGATTACTAACCTGTAAAATATATTTTCACAGGTTAGTTTATACAGTTAGAGGCTAAATTTACGAATTAGTTGCAAGCTTTTTTCAAATTACAACTATCCTTATTCGCGGGGAGGGAGATTCGGAAATAAAAAAGAGGAATGGCAACCAGATAGTCCAAGTTTTGCATCAAGTTCATTTGTTGTACCTCCTGGTCGCTTTCAATTAGAGACAACAGCAACTATTGGAAAAGCAGGGGAGAAAATGGGTTAAGTGTTACAGCGCCAAATTTTCTGCTTCGGTATGGCTTTTATAGGAATTTTGAATTCAGGGTAAGTGGGCCAGGATTGATTCGAGAGCAAGGAGAATCAAACTTTGGGGATGTGGATTTAGGTATCAAGTACCATCTGCTTGATGAGGGTACTTGGACTCCGGCTATAGGACTCTTACCTGTGGTTACACTGCCTACAGCCTCCGGCAATGCAGGGTCGAGTAATGTTAACCCGAGATTCTTTTTACTCTTTGATAAAGACCTGCCTCTAGATTTCGGAGTAGAGTGGGTCACAGCCATATCAAGAGGTGATGCAAGCAGGTCTCATCCACGAAGGACAGAGGGTTATCCTAGAATACGGCCCTCGTGGTAACCCTAAACGTACTTTTGAAGGAACACTAAGGAAGGAAGGTGTTGAAATTGATGGACAAATCATGTCGCTTAGCACGGCTGCAGTTTATTGCATGAAGAAGGCTGGTAGTCAAAGAGAAACGGCTAATGGCTGGATAATGTGGAAGACCGAAGACGGTACCATATTGAACGAGTACTATAACAAGCTCTATTCCATCCAAGCCAAAGAGCAGGAAGAACAGAACTTCCAACAATATAATGGAACGGAATCTGAACCTGTTGCGCCCGATTAACTCGGTTCATCTTTGTCGTGAGATTGTCCCGCCAGAGAGTAACAAAATTGTGACGCCGAAACTTTTCATTTTTCCACTTCGAGTATAAATTAACATTAGTAATTTCTTAGCACCGTTCATTCTCGTTTACCTCTTCCCTTCTTTAGGCGTGTTGACAAAGGATTATTCGTTGTGAGATAATGGGAATAGAAAATATTCGTGCATAAAATGGAGTAATATAATTTAACCATCAAAAAGGAGAAAAAAATGAAGAAGCGCATGATTGCCGTCGTAATTCTACTGATACTCACCGTTGTATCCATAGCATTCGCAGTAAATAC
>JBLMZW010000101.1:0-6410 GCA_050259035.1 Chitinophagales bacterium
ATCCAGTTGCCCTAACCCGCCGCTGGAAGTCGGTCTCAACTGCGCCGGGTGTTGCATTGGCTCGTCGAATGTCGCTTCGTTAGCTGTTTAACCCAGCCCATAAGCAGCGTCCCTTTAAAAATACAAGTATCAAAAAGATGGGAACCAGCCACATCGATTGCGGTGTTAGCCGGATTATGATACCGAAAGCTCTTCCGCAGGGTCAGTCGACATACGGTAGTTTTTTGATTAGAAATTGAATCGGGGGGTAAAGATACTGTTAGTAAATAACCCTACCTTTTAATACCTATCATCCGTTATAATTAGGTTCAGTGGTTAAGATAACCAATTAAGAATGATTTCAGGGAAGGGTGAAACAATGGCTGACACTAAAGAACAATGTAAGTCCTGTAGTATGTCCCAGGGGGGGACTTGTACCAGTGAGGCCTGCGATCAACCACAAAAAGCCCTTTATGGCAGTATGAATGATATTAAGAGGGTAGTGGCTGTCATGAGTGGTAAAGGTGGGGTCGGGAAATCGACGGTTACCAGCCTTCTGGCTGTTGCATTAAAGAATTATGGCTATAACTTGGGGGTATTGGACGCAGACATAACTGGTCCAAGTATACCCAGGGCCTTCGGAGTCCCAGGAGGAAAGCTGCAGGCTACCGATTTCGGGATAATACCTCCAACATCAGAATCAGGCATTAAAATCATGTCGGTTAACCTTTTTCTGCCTGGAGAGGATGAACCGGTTATTTGGAGAGGGCCTCTTCTGGCAGGGATTATAAATCAGTTCTGGAGTGAAACCGATTGGCGGGAACTTGATTATTTACTGGTTGATTTGCCGCCCGGCACCGGTGATGTCCCACTGACAGTAATGCAGTCGCTGCCCGTAGACGGTATTGTAATCGTATCTTCGCCGCAGGAACTGGTAATGATGGTAGTTAAAAAAGCAATAAAGATGGCGCGTAAAACCCAGACCCCGATATTAGGGATTGTAGAGAATATGAGTCATGCTATATGCCCGCACTGTAATGAAAAGGTTGAGTTGTTTGGCCATTCCGATCTGCAAGCCAACGCCGAAAAGCTAGAACTATCAATATTGGGGACCCTGCCCTGGGATGCTAATGTGCTTAAATCCATGGACAAAGGACAAATAGATCGTTACGAAAACGAGGATATTATAAAGATTGCCAGGGAGATCGAGAAGAACCTCCCGGCCAGATAAGTGTTATTTTAAGAAATTAAAGGCAAGGTCTGAGGGAAGCTAGCAACCCTCAAGGTCTTGCCTTAAGTTTAATTTATAGACAAAGATTAATCGTGATTAGCCGCATTTACCCCTAACCATCTTTATTATCAGTATAATCATTGATTATCCAATTTGAATGATGTAACTCCTTAATAATTCATTTCTTGATAGGTTAATTGCATTTGAAAGTGAAAATGGATTGATTTAGTCTGGTTTTCTTTACATTCGTAAAACCTTTAGTTATTATTACGTTATATGTTTCATTATCTGAAAAACAAAAGGAGGCCGCATCGGTGCTTGAACTGAGGCATGTCAGTCTCAACTTCAATGGCAATAATGGTGAAGGAAAAGAAGTCTTAAAAGATGTTAGCCTGAGCCTGGAAAAGGGAAAGCTTTATGCGATTACGGGTCCTAATGGCGGAGGTAAAACTTCGATTGCCAAAGTAATCATGGGAATATATAATCCTACCGAGGGCCAGGTTCTGCTGAATGGGGAAGATATTACCGGCTTGAGCATAACCGAACGTGCTCGTAAAGGCCTGGCATATGCCTTTCAACAACCGCCGCGTTTTAAGGGAATACATGTTGATGATATCATGCGAATAGCCAATGCGGACATCGATACGATAGCCATTCGAACATATTTACGCGATGTGGGTTTGTGTCCGGAGGATTACGTGGGAAGGGACCTGGGGCCCAGCTTGAGTGGCGGCGAAATGAAGCGTATCGAGGTTGCTGAATTGCTGGCTCGCGAGACTCACCTTACCATTTTCGATGAGCCAGAGGCCGGTGTTGACCTCTGGACAATTCAAAAATTGATCGGAATTATTATTAGAAAATTCAAGGGGCAGCAGGATAGAACGGCAGTTGTAATAACTCACAATGAGCAATTTTTACCCATATGTGACGAAATCATTCTAGTCGCTGACGGGCAGATACAGACTATGGGAGAAGCCAGTTCAATTTGGCCGGTTATTAGAGGGGACATCGTATGCAAGATGAGAGGCCAATGTGGAGGTACGGGACATGGAACTGAACTCATTAGATAAAGAACTCCTGGAAGCAGTCGCAGACTTACACTCTATTCCTACCGGTGCGGTCAATATCCGCAAGGATGGGGAAGGGGTCTTAAGAAAATCCTCAGGGAACATAGAAATTGTGCCTAAGACCGACCGGGCGGGTATAGATATCATCGTTAAGCCCGGGACCCGTAATGAAGCGGTTCATATTCCGGTAATTCTTACCAAGAGCGGGTTGAAGGATTTAGTATACAACACTTTTATTATTGGTGAAGATTCCGATGTAACCATAGTAGCTGGCTGTGGTATCCATAACAGCGGCGAAAAGAATTCTGAACATGAAGGAGTCCACGAACTTATTGTAAAATCAGGTGCACGTGTTAAATACGTTGAGAAACACTATGGACAGGGCCCTGGGAAGGGACAGCGGATCCTTAATCCAACCACCTCAGTTACGGTAGAGGCGGGAGGTTATATTGAAATGGAATTGGTTCAGATAAAGGGGGTGGACAATACCCGCAGGGTAACCCGAGCCTTTATACATGATAAAGCGGGGATCAAAATCATTGAAAAACTTCTAACTCATGGGAACCAGGAAGCAGTATCAAGTATTACGCTTGAGTTATTGGGACAAGATTCTTCCGCTCAAGTTCTTGCCAGGTCTATTGCTCAAGAGCAATCGCATCAGGTCTTTCAAGCCGCGTTAGTAGGGAAGAGCAGGTGTAATGGACATGTGGAATGCGATTCCATCATCATGGACCAGGCCCAGATAAGGTCAATTCCTGAATTAACTGCAGAAAGTGCTGAAGCTGTATTAACCCATGAAGCTGCCATTGGACGGATTGCAGGAGATCAATTAATTAAATTAATGACGCTTGGGCTTAGTGAGAACGAAGCGATAGAAAGAATTATCAGTGGTTTTCTTAGATAGGTGGTGAGCGAACATTAATCTTGGATTATTTAGAACTTTCATTAAGGTGGTAGAGAATCAGAATCTGTCTCGAACCGCAGAGGAACTAAATATTTCCCAACCGGCGGTAAGTAAACAGATACAAACCCTTGAGGATATCTATGGCGTATTATTACTCGAAAGATCAGGACGTAAACTAAAGACCACCGAAGCGGGTGATACCCTTTACTATTGCGCCAGAGAAATAGTAAAGGTAATTGAGAAAACCAACCGCATTATGGAGGATATTTCTGAGAGCCGTAAAGGGAATTTATTCCTTGGCGCCAGCACTATACCCGGGCATTATCTCATGCCGCGTTATATAAAAGGCTTCAAAGACCAATTCCCCAATGTAAATATTCAAATGGAAATAGCTGATACGGAAAAGATATATTCACGGGTAGCAGAGCGAGAATTGGATGTGGGAATCGTTGGTGCCTGGATGAATAACCGTAAGGTAGAAGGGTACCGTTGGATGGATGATGAATTGGTTATTGTGGTTCCTAAGAACCATCGGTTGGCTAACAGAACTCATATTGAAATGCGTTCCCTTATATCCGAACATTGGATATTCAGGAGCCGTGGATCGGGGACCCGAATGGCGTCTAAACAGTTGCTTTCCCTTTGCGGAATAAACTGGGAAGAACTGAACATTCAAGCCGAATTAGGGAGTACAGAGGCTGTAGTAGCGGCCGTAGAGGCTGGGATGGGAATTGCCATGGTATCATCACTGGTGGTCGGACAGTCAGAAAGAAACTGCGTTGCCCTGAAGATTATTGATCAGGGTGCCAAACGCGACCTCTTTTTAATATATCCTAAACAGAAAATACGACGGAAAACAGTAGAGAAATTCCTGGATTTCCTTATAAACAGCCACCGGCAATAATTATAGAAGGGCCGCTAAGGCCCTTTTTTTATTCCATCTTACTTGTCATTTGCCTTTAAATTTGGTATCAATAAGAATTAGCTGCTTTGGAAAGGAGATCGCAGGTGGCAAACGTTAACCTGAAAGAACTGAGAAAATACAAAGAAGACTTTGGAACTCCACTGCTGGTAGTCTCCAGTAAGCGTATTGAGGAGAAGTTTCAGATCCTGAAAGACTATCTGGGCCGCGTCAAGATGTATTACGCGGTTAAAGCCAACCCCAATCCGGAAATTCTAAAAGTAATCAAATCCTACAATGAGTATTTTGACGTATGTTCCAGCCATGAAATTGCTCAGGCCAAGAAGCTTGGTGTTCCCGGAGATAACATGATTCATACCAACCCCATTAAGAAGGAAGAGGAAATTATCCGTGCATTGGAATTAGGAGTAAGATACTTTGTGTTTGACAACGAATATGAACTACAAAAGCTTAGGCCTTATAGGGATCGGGTTAAACTACTTATGCGCGTCAGTTTCCCCAATCCTGACTGTGTGGTTAACCTTTCATACAAGTTTGGAGTTGACCCTGGTAATGCTGAAAACCTGGCCTTAAAGGCAAGAGAGGCCGGTCTGAAGGTTGAAGGACTATGCTTTCATGTCGGTTCACAGAGTCTTAACCCCTATAAGTACATTGACGCCATTATTGAATGCCGACGTATATTTAATCTGCTGGCTTTAAAAGGATTATGTCTGGAGATCCTGGATATTGGCGGTGGGTTCCCGATTGAATATGTGGAAAATATAATCCCCTTAAGGAATTTCTTCGAACCCATTGCAGAGGCCCTGGACAAGTACTTTGGCAATATCGAAGCGATTGCTGAACCAGGACGGTTTATTGTCGGTGATGCGGTTGATTTAGTGATTACTGTTATCGGTAAATCAAAACGGAACGACGTTTGGTGGTATTATGTGGACGATGGAATGTATGGCTCTTTTTCAGGAAAAGTGTTTGATCACTGTGATTATTCACTATTATCAGAGCGACAGGGAACCCGCGAACAATGTATCATAGCTGGCCCCACCTGTGATTCATTTGATATAATTTATCATAACTCAGCAATGCCTCATCTGGAGATCGGCGATATGCTGGTTATCCCTTCGATGGGCGCTTACACCAGTTGTAGTTCAACTTATTTTAACGGGTTTGCTCCAGCCAGGACCATAATTATTGATTAGTTTAGATATTAACAGGGAGGAATACTATGCAAAACAATTCTGTTAGGGAAGAATCGATGACCGATCTATGGAATGTTTGGTTTTCAGAACTGCATCAGGCCAGGGTCGGTCTTAATATCAAAATAAAGAAGCTGCTTTACAGTGGAGAAAGTCCTTTCCAGAGGATAGATATTCTGGACACCTTTGAATTCGGCAAGATGCTGGTATTGTACGGTTCGATCATGATTACTGAAAAAGATGAGTTTGTTTATCATGAGATGTTAGGGCATGTACCCCTTTTTACTCATCCCAATCCCCGTCAGGTTTTAGTCATCGGGGGAGGAGATGGCGGTACCGTTAGGGAAGTGGTTAAGCATCCTGAAGTTGAACGGGTTACTCTGGTGGAGATCGACGAGATGGTCGTTAGAAAGAGTCAGGAATACTTCCCCGAGGTAGCTTCGCAGCTTGACAATCCTAAAACCCGCCTATTATTTGAAGATGGTCAAAAGTACCTGGCCAATACCAGCGAAAAGTACGACGTTATATTATGCGATGCATCTGATCCTATTGGACCGGCCGAGGTACTATTTCAGAAAGACTTTCACCAGATGGCTTATGATTGTTTGAACGATGATGGGATTTTTGTTACTCAATCAGAGTCGCCTTTCTATCACCAACGAACCCTGAAAAAGATTTACGATAACCTGTCGAGTATATTCCCCATTGTAAAGGTATATTGGGCTTATATACCGACCTATCCCAGCGCGATTTGGAGCTTTACTTTATGCTCCAAAAAATATGATCCCATAAATGATTTCGAACAGGAACGATATGATCGTACCCAGCCGGCAGTAAAGTACTATAATGATGGGATACACCGAGCCTGTTTCGTATTGCCAAGTTTTATTAACAACTTGTTAAAGGATAACGAATATATTCGATAGATTCGGAATTGACTGAGCCTAGTCTGGATGTTATAATAATATTCGCGTCTGGAGCCGTGGTGTAGTTGGTTAACATGTTGGCCTGTCAAGCCAAAGATCGCGGGTTCGAGTCCCGTCGGCTCCGCCATATTTGCCTCGGTAGCTCAGTTGGTAGAGCAGCGGACTGAAAATCCGCGTGTCGGCGGTTC
>JBLMZW010000102.1:0-6076 GCA_050259035.1 Chitinophagales bacterium
ATCTACGATCCCGAGGTTGACGTAGTAAAACTGCGTAAAAAAGTGGGCATGGTATTTCAAAAGCCCAGTGCTTTTCCGCTTTCTATTTACGAGAATGTAGCCTATGGGTCACGTATTCATGGCATTAAAAAGAAAAGCATGCTGGATGAGATTGTAGAACGCGGTTTACGTCAGGCCAATTTGTGGGAAGAGGTGAAAGATCGTCTTAGTTCCTCAGCCCTAAGGTTGTCCGGCGGTCAACAGCAACGCCTGGTGATAGCCCGGGTAATCTCAGTTAACCCAGATATAATACTAATGGATGAGCCGGCCTCAGCGCTCGATCCCATATCAACCGCCAAATTGGAGGATCTGATAGCTGAACTAAAAAGCCAGTATACCATTGTAATTGTTACTCATAACATGCAGCAGGCGGCTCGTGTCTCCGATTTTACAGCGTTTTTCCTTACTGGTGATCTGATTGAATTTCAAACGACTGATAAGCTGTTTGTAAATCCAAAAGATAAACGAACCGAAGATTATATAACCGGAAGGTTTGGGTAGGAGGATCAAAATGGTAAGAAGCGGACTTAACCAGGAAATGGAGCGACTTCAGGGTGAGCTGCTTAAAATGGGGACTCTGGTCGAGGAACTAATCTACAAGGCAATTAAGTCGATGGTGCAGAAGGACTACGCTGCGGCCCAGGAGGTTATTGATAATGATGATATAGTTGATAACCTGTGCCTGGAAATAGAACAAAACTGTCTTTTGATCATTGCTCGTCAGCAGCCCCTGGCCAAGGATTTGCGAAGAATAAACATGGCCCTGCGGTTTGTTATAGATCTTGAACGTATTGCTGACCATGCGGTTGATTTGTCCGAAATCACCTTGAGACTGCAGGATCAGGACTATATGAAACCGCTGATAGACATCCCCCGCATGGGCGACACAGCCCGCGAAATGCTAAAGAAAAGCCTCAAGGCCTTTACTGAAGAGGATACTGCCGTAGCCTGGAGTTTGATAGAAGAAGAACGAATGATGGATGCTTTATACGATCAAATTTTCCGGGAATTACTATCCTTTATGGTATCAGACCCGCGAACTATCAATCAGGCTACCTCTCTGCTGCTGGCGGCGGGGCACATGGAAAGAATCGGCGATCATATCACCAACCTGGGGGAAATGGTGATCTATATGGTGGATGGTGAACGAGTGGATTTAAATCGCCTGGCCCATGAAAAATAGTTTTCACATTCTAAGAGGTTATAGTTGGCGGACTGAGTCAAACTGACCTATGTTAATCAAAAGTTAATGAATATGAGAATGCTTTAATAATGCTTTATCTGACTAAGGCAAAATATCCAATAAAAACTTCCAAAACTACGGTTTTTTAATTTTCCGTAAGGCAGCCAGTTGTTACAATAAATTATTAGGCAGTTACTTCGTTTTTTTCCTTCTTACATAAAAGTCTTATCCCAAAGAATATCAAAAAGATTCCGACAATCACATTGAGACTTTGTATTATTACCTTCGGTAAAAAGTCGCTTAGTATACTCCCAAGAAGTGCAACAACTGTTAAGAAAACTACTGTGGACATAACACAACCCACTGCGAAAAAGAAAAGCTGTTTTTTGTTCCATTCGTTTTCTATCATCTGTGTTGAAAACATGCTACTCCAAAAAATGATGGTCAAAGGATTTGATGCAGTAAGCAGTAATCCCTGAATAAACAGATTTTGACTCGATATATCAGAAAACAGTGCAATATTGGGAAGAAAAGATAAATCGAAAACACCCGATATTGTATTTACTCCAAATAAAACTAAAACAAAACAGCCTACCAGCTTTATGGCCGTCTTTACCTTTGCTCTGTTGATGATGGAGGCAACGCCGACACAGGACAATCCAATATATAAAGCATCAACAAGGGCAATTGCCAACATTAGATACAAGCCATATATGAAACCGTGTGTAGTGGATGTATTAAACACCAACAGACACATTGGTCCAACGGCAAGTTGTAATAACATTCCAAATTTAAAACCTTTTAAAAGCATAATAGTGCCTTACCTAACCTAAAGATTAATTTCTTCTTTTAAAGTTATAAGTGTGATAATAGTGTTTGAACTTGCCACGCCTTTAATTTTCTTTAGTAATGGCGCATTAGTAAATACACCCTCCCAAGTAAACAAGGGATGGTTGAAAAAAACGTTGGTTATCTATAATAGGGAAAGGAATGACCTATATAATTCCGATTGTTAATAGAACGACAGATATAAATTGAATGGCTGCGCGTATCATGTTGGCGGTCTGCAGTTTCTTGCGTTCCTCGCGCAATCGAACTGTATCAGTGCTTTCAAAAGCAAAAATCCTATTATAAATGGGGAGGTTAAAGCTTTTGCTTGCGATAGACGCCAGCCAGAAGAGTATAATACCCGCTGTGAACCACCAGTTACCGAAGCCGTAGAAAATGAAATAGGGGATACAACCAACAAATAAAAAAGAAGCTGTAATAACGGCGAAAGGTGACCTTGTTGCGTGTTTGTGCAGCAATCTCAGGAAATGCTGGAACCCAGCTTCATCATAATCATTCATTACCCCCTGGATCGCTCCTGCGACAAATATTAAAAGACCAGTGGCGAGCACTGAAGGAAAATATATTATTACTTCTGCCAAATGTTTAGTCATTGTAATTCTCCTTTCTTTATTAAATCAATACATCAAGGAATAGGATTTTCCTCCTTAGAATTTATTTTTACACCGAATACGATGATAAATGGTATCAACCTTGCCTGCGATAAGGAACTGAGAAGAAATTATATTGACTTTTATTTTTCAAATAGTAACATCTAAATAAATAACACATTAATAGATAATATGTTATATAAATATGAGGTGTAGTAATGGAACAGTTTTCGGACTTCTTATGCTTTCGCATTGGCTCATTAAGCCGGAGAATCGCCCGCTACTATAACAATCGATTTGCTGATCTTGGCATAACCTTAGGTCAGGCTTTTGTGTTGTTCGGTTTAATGCAAAAAGACGGCAGTAGTATTAAAGAAATAGCCCAGGCGGTGCAGCTTGACAGCCCGGCGGTAACCGGGCTGGTTGACCGTTTGGTAAAGGAAGGCCTGGTGGTGCGTCAAGAGAATACAGAAGATAGGCGCAGTGTTGAGGTTATGCTTACTGACCAGGGAAGGCGGGTGGCAAAAAGGGCCATGAAGATAGCCCAGGATTTCAATAAAGTTCTGGGTGAAGGAACATCAAGTGAGGATGTTTCCCGGCTAGAGGCTCGGCTAACTAAATTAGAAAATGAACATTAGGGGTAAAAAGGACACAGTTATAAAAGGGAACAAGATATAAATCATTGATGAATGCTTTTTAATGTAAGGAAATTTGGGGGGATTCTTTTGAAAAGCTACGGGGAGTTGTTTCATCAAGGGACACTGCTGGAGGAGTCAGGGTATTTCAAATTAAGACAGTCGATGCCGTACCCACTGGGGGAAAGCAATTCATACCTTATCGAAACCAGCGAAGGTTGGGTGGTTATTGATGTGGGGGTTGATCTTCCTTCCACCCGTGAGGTGTGGGAGAAGGCGGTAAAGGAGATCGGCATATCCTTCAAACACATCAAGAAAATTTATATCACCCACTGCCATCCCGACCATTTGGGAGCGGCCCGTTGGCTGCAGCAGGTTACCGAAGCACCTGTCTTCATGCTGGATGAAGAAATAGAAAGGGCCAATCAATTCCTTTATTTCGAATCTGATTTTGAAACCCACTACCGAAAAGCCATAGAGCCTGAATGCCAACGGCAAGGATTTAGACCCGGGCTGGTCGATGAACTGATTCGTTCCTGGCATTATGAGGTAAGCCCACTTTTCCCACAACCGGAAGTCATTCTTCCTCTCTATAAGGATCAATCAATTGATCTTCTGGGTGAGAGTTTTAAGATCATTCCTGTTCCGGTTCATGCCGACGGACAGTTCCTGCTCTGGAATCCCAAATTGGAACATTTGTTTATTGCTGACCTGATGGCAGCCGAACACTATATTCATTTTTCCGATTGGCCTCTTATCAATAACACTGACCCACTGGGATCGCTGTTCCAGGCTATCGATTTTTTGTTGGCCCTGGGAGAACCACAGGTTTTTCCCGGGCACGGCATCAGTTTCAACTATCTGCCCCGGCTGTTGAATTCCCTGCGTGAGCGTCATTTGCGTAAGCTCGATAAGGTCAGGGACACGGTTAAGGGTCGGGTTACCGCCGAAGAATTGTATCCTAAGCTTTACAGGCTAGTTGATTATGTTCATTTAGACCGGGTTGCTCTGGGCGAGACATCAGGTTACCTGGAGTATTTAAGTTCTATTGGTGAGTTGCAGCGATCCGACCAGGATGGTCGGATAGTCTACAGTCGGTAAAGGCTATATTGATTTGGAGGTGTAGACATGGATTCGTACGACAGGCTCAGGGAAAGATTGGATGCTCATCCCACCGGTGCCCCGGCTAGTTCTTATTTTAACCAGATACTGCGCATACTTTTTTCTCAGGAAGAAGCTGAAGCCGCCTGTTATCTGACCTTCGTTTTTCAGCCTATTTCCAAACTGGCTGAAAAGACCAGGAAAAAGGAAGAGACTTTATTCGAGATGTTCGAAAGGATGGCTAACCGGGGAGTAATTATGGCCAAGAGAGCTTCGAATGGCGAGCCCCGCTACTGCCTGGTTCCAGTCATACCCGGGCTCTTTGAGTTTCCGTTTATGCGGGCCGAACGGGCACCCCAAAAAGAAGAACTGGCTCGTCTATGGCAGGCTTATCACACTGAAATCCTGGGCAACACTTTTGCCGGTTCGAAAACTCCCCAAATGAGAGTAATCCCTGTGCAAAAAAGCCTGACTATGATTTCCGAGGTTTTAATCTATGAACAGGTTGCCGATATGATCGGACGCGCTCAGGATATAGCGGTCACAAACTGTGCCTGCCGAGAAAGCGTACAGGGTTGCGATAAACCCATAGAAGTATGCTTATCTTTTGATATGGGAGCCCGGTTCCTGGTGGAAAGAGATTTAGCTCGAAAGATCGATAAAGAAGAGGCTCTTCGGGTACTAGATATTGCTGAGGAAGCAGGACTGGTTCACTGCATTAATAACAGCCAGGATAGACCGATAGTATTATGCAACTGCTGTGGTTGCTGTTGCACCATATTGCGCGGAATCACCGAATTACATAACCCGAACGCGGTGGCAACTTCGAGCTACATGATAAACTTCAACGAAAATGAGTGTTCGGGCTGCCTCCTCTGTTTGGATAACCGGTGCCCGGTTTCGGCTGTTCAGGAGAAGGAAGATACCGTTTCAGTGGATGAATCTAGCTGTATAGGCTGTGGATTGTGTGCTTCTGTTTGTCCAACCGGGGCTCTAGTAATGAGAAAACGGGAAGAAACTCCTACTACACCGCCGACCTATCAGCAGTTATACGCCAACATAATGCAGGAAAAAGGCACCCTGGAAGCCTTCATGAAACTGAACCGGGAATAAACTGAAGCCCCGGGCCGTCGTTATTTCGGCAGCACCCGGGGCTTTAATGTTTATTAGATTATCTTAGTAACATTATATTTGATGACTATATCTTTGCCATCGAAATACACCAGGTCACCGGTTTTAAAATGCCATATAGCCTTGAGGGCTGTCGGTTGCTTTATCCCATTGACCTCTTTATAACTTTCACAGACCGCCGACCACTTCACTTTTTGACGATTGCCCTCGGGGTCGCAGTATTCTCGGTCATTGGTGGTAAAACTGGTCATCGCGCCATTTTTATCAAAGGTGAAGAGTCCACTGGCTGATATTCCATAGTAGCTTATTATAGCCCGGGCATGTGTTGCATCAATCTCTTCCCAACGAATGAAATCTTGTAAGGCGAGGTTCGGTACCAGCAGGCTTTCGGATAGGCAGGTAACCAGACCGGCCTGGTTCATTGCCGCACCCTTTTCATTAAATAGGGTATAAGACTTGGCAATAACGCCCTTCATTGACCCGGCACCATTCTGGTAAGCATCCATGCCTTGAAAAGGAATGCCGTGATAAACGGTATCAATTAAAGC
>JBLMZW010000103.1:0-2782 GCA_050259035.1 Chitinophagales bacterium
AATTTTCCTGGTGGCTATGGCGGAGGGGCCACACCCGTTCCCATCCCGAACACGGAAGTTAAGCCCTCCAGCGCCGATGGTACTGCGTTAGTGGGAGAGTAGGACGCTGCCAGGATTAAAATTTAGAAAGCTCGATCGATTAAAGATCGGGCTTTCCTTTTTGTGGAGGATAACTGATAGCGTCCTACTCTCTTGTGAATTAAGGCAGTTCGCCGCTCCGCGCCGAACTAAGCGACTCAATAGTCGTCTTCTTCGAAGACTCCTTTTCGATGCTTAGCTGCCAGGATTAAAAATTAGAAAGCTCGGTCGATTAAAGATCGGGCTTTCCTTTTTGTGGAGGATAACTGATAGTGTCCTAGTCTGCCGATTAAAATTTAGAACCCGGTTACGTTGTTGACCGCTCTTATTTTGGTTTCAGTTAGCGTGCTACTCCCCTGAGAATTAAGGAAGTCTGCCGCTCCGCGCCGAACTAAGCGAGTCAGCCTCGTTAGGAGGCTACTGTTTTATTGCTTAGCTGCCATAATTTAATCTTAGTACCGGGAAATGAGCAGGTGAGCATTTAAGTAGGGCTAAATATAGGGATGATACGGGCTTAGCTTTACCCCTTTGCATAACGGAAATTTGAGTATAATTTTCGGAAAGGCTTTTCATAAAATTTGAAATCTTTATAATATACCTAAGTTCATTTTTCGGAAGGGGTTGTCATTATGCCATTTGAGATTGCCATTGAGAAGACTAAAACACCCAAACCAAAGCCTGACCAGAACAACTTGAGTTTTGGCAAGATTTTCACTGACCATATGTTTATTATGGATTACAGCAGCGATAAAGGTTGGTATGATCCCAGGATAATTCCTTACGGACCACTTGCCCTTGATCCGTCTACTGCAGTTTTACATTATGGCCAAACAGTTTTTGAGGGCCTAAAGGCCTATCATACCAAGGACGGAAGAGTTTTGTTATTCAGACCTAAGAAAAATATGGAACGCATTAATTCTTCGAACGAAAGATTATGCATTCCAGCATTGGACGAAGCCTTTGGAGTCGAGGCTATTAAATCCCTGGGTGAGATAGTTAAGGAGTGGATCCCTACCGCGGAGGGGACTTCGCTTTACATTAGACCGTTTATTATAGCAACCGATCCGTTCCTGGGCGTTCATCCTGCCAGCACATATATGTTTATAATAATTCTTTCTCCTGTTGGAGCTTACTACCCTCAGGGTGTCGACCCGGTCAATATTTACGTTGAAGGCAGTTACGTCCGTGCAGTAAAAGGTGGTATGGGATATGCCAAAACGGCCGGTAATTACGCCGCAAGTTTGAGAGCACAGGAGATTGCCGAAGAAAAGGGTTATGTTCAGGTTTTATGGCTGGACGGGGTTGAGAAAAAGTACATTGAGGAAGTCGGCTCGATGAACGTCTTTTTCAAAATAAATGGTGAAGTAGTAACTCCGGCTCTTCAGGGCAGTATTTTACCAGGAATAACCCGTGACTCGACTATCAATCTGTTGAAGGACTGGGGTATTCCGGTTACTGAAAGAAGACTTGGTATACAGGAAGTATATGATGCAAGTGCCAACGGGACTCTGGAGGAGGTCTTCGGTACCGGAACAGCTGCCGTTATATCTCCGGTAGGGGAGTTGAACTGGGAAGGCAACAAAATAACTGTTAATGACGGTAAAATAGGGGAGTTGTCACAGAGGATTTATGATACTATTACTGGTATTCAGAGTGGAATGATAGAAGACAAATTCGGCTGGACCCTAGAAGTGAAATAGGTCTTTGATTCAATAAATAATAAAGAAATAATAAACCCCGGTGATTAAAGCGCCGGGGTTTTTGCATAGCAGAATGAGACTTTTTAAGTAGGATGGACAAGTTAAAAGAACTGGGAGGTTTTAACTTGGGTTTAGAAACCAGTAGCCGTCATGAAGAGTCTTTTCACTACAGGATAGGTTAATGGGATAAGAGAAGAGTGGTCCATCGGTTACTATGGTGTGAAATTCTCCATTCTCACCGCAGGCATCTAATCCTAAAGATTCGATTTCTGCGATAGTTGAATTATTAATTGATCTGCCCAGGAAAATCGGGCTTAAACAATTGTCTTTGGCTGCCACAATAGTGGCCTGAAATCCCGCTTCAAGAAAATTTTTCAAAATAGTAGTGCGGTCTATTTGCCAGAGCGGGTGAATATCGGTAATATTATTCGCGGAGCATACCTTTTGATTCCAAGCCCGGTGTTCTTCAAGATCGATATCCCCAAATACTCCGGAATCGATTCCGTTTCCTTTTAATTCTTTTAATGTATTACTGAAAACTTCTTCATAAGTTTCCCATAAAGAGGATCGGACCAGCAGGGGAACGCCCAGCGAGTCTGATTGGGATTGAAGTACGCTTAAAGGAATATGATGGGAGCGAGATATTCGCCCCGACTCATCCATCATTGTTAATAAGTATAGGGGTTTTCCTCCCCTCTGCATGGCGCGATACAAGGCCAGGCAGGAATCCTTCCCACCGCTCCAGGAAATAAAGAATGTAAAGCTTGAATCCACTTTTCATCATCTCCATGACAAGCATACTACAAAAAGAAGAGGTAAGAATCACTTACCCCTTCTATAGAGTTCAAATTTATCAGTTCTAATTATTGTTGGCCAGAGACAAATTCTGTTTCATCTGCAGGTATAGCATTTGGGCCAACCCGGTACTGTTTTGCTGGGCCATGGCTTTGGCGATTTCATCATCGTACATTGACTGAAAAACATCCTGGCCGAAGCTATTTCCC
>JBLMZW010000104.1:0-3313 GCA_050259035.1 Chitinophagales bacterium
CACCGGCTAACCGGAACCATAATATTAACCTGGCTATGCAGGCCATTAACAATCAGGTGATTAATCCGGGAGAAAACTGGTCATTTAACCGGGCAGTTGGTCCCCGCACCGCTGAACGGGGGTACAAAAAGGCCATGATTATTGTTAATAAGAAATTCGTTCCGGGGCTTGGCGGCGGAGTCTGTCAGGTTGCTTCCACGCTTTATAATGTAATTCTTCAGGCGAAGTTCCAGGTAATCGAGAGGCATCCGCATTCATTGCCGGTTAAATACGTAGCTTCTGGATGTGATGCTACGGTCAGTTATGGTGCTCATGATTTAAAATTTTCCAATAATCTACCGCATCAAGTGGTAATAAAAACCAGCAGCCTGCCAGGAAAGATATTGATCGCTTTTTATACTCGAAAAACACAGCCGGCAGCTGACCCGGTAAAGCAGGTAAATATCCCCATAGATATGCCTTAGAAATGTTTTATAGTATAATATTACTTGATTTGAAAACCTTTAAATGAGGTTTTCATTTTTTTGGTAAATAACTATATGTTGAAAAATATTTGTTTAGAAATTCCACTAAAAAGCAGGAGAAAACAGGGAAATGTCAAACTATTCCTAAACGTAACAAATAAATAATTTTTATATAGTACAAATAGATAAAGTACGTTATTGTAATAATAGACATAAAGAAAGGAAGTGTTGTTGTGAATTTCTCATTAACTAAGGAGCAGGAGTTAATTCAAAAGGCAGCGCGTGAATATGCTGAGAAGTACATTGAACCTTTAGCTGAACAAATTGATCATGAAAACAAGGTGCCAGCAGAGATCTTAGAAGGATTAGGTGAACTGGATTTATTAGGAATTCCTCTGCCCGATGAATACGGCGGGGCAGGTGCCGGTTATGTGTCATATGTATTGGCTATGGAGCAGATTGCCCGTGCTTCTTCTGGTGTGGGGATGATTTTGTCAGCGCACACCCTGGGTCTTAGTTCCATATCGACCTTTGGTACTGAAGAACAAAAGAAGAAGTATCTGCCCAAACCATGTCAGGGCAAAGAGGTTGCTTCGTTTGCCTTTACTGAGCCGGGAACCGGTTCTGATCCCAAACAGATTACCACCACAGCCACCCCAGCAGGTGACTATTATATTTTGAATGGCACTAAACGCTTTATATCTAATGCCGGTTATAATGGCCCAGCCGTGATATTTGCCCGCAATACGGAAACGGGTAAAATTGACGCTTTTATCGTCGAGAAAAACACCGAGGGGTACAGTGTATCTGAACCCTGGGAAAAACTCGGTATGCATGGCGGTCCCCTACTCGATATTTATATGAAAGATCTCAAAGTTCCCAAGGAGAATTTACTGGGAGCACCAGGAATGGGTTATCCTATATTGCAGGTTGGAATCTCGTTTGGTAAGGTAGGGGTTAGTGCCTGTGCTCTTGGCGGCATACTGGGAGCTTATCAGGAAGCGGTTAAATATGCCAAACAAAAAACCCACCGTGATCAGCCGATTACCAAGTTTGCCACCATTCAGGACAGTATTGCAGAAATTGCCATTAAATATGAAGCTTCTCGTTGGATGGCCTATCGTCTGGGCTATCTAGCTGATAATTTCAAGGATCCAGCTCAGTTTGCCAAGGAAGCAGCGGTGGCCAAAACCTTTATTACTGAAACCGGAGTAGAAGTAGCCCGGTTTGCCATGAGTGTGCACGGTTCCTATGGATTGACCGCTGATTATAAGATCAGCCGCATCTGGCGTGATTGCATAATTGGGCCCCAGATCGAAGGTGTCTCAGCAATGCAGAAGATAATCGTCGCCGGGGTGGTTCTGAACAGTTAGTTGCAAAATTGTCAACAGCTCCTGGCTTCAGGGGTTGACTATCAGTTTATAGAAAGCATGGTTTGGTAGTATAGTTATTGATATGAACGGTGACAAAGGTTGTAACAGAATTAAGGGAGAGGACAAGCCATGGAAAAGTTTGATGCCATTATCGTGGGAGGCGGTTTGTCTGGTATCGCTGCAGCCTATACTCTGGCTGAAGCGGGACTGGAAGATGTATTGCTCCTGGAACGTGGCGATTACAGCGGGGCTAAGAATGTTACCGGAGGCCGTATTTATGTAAGCCCGGTACGCAATTTACTGCCTGGCCTTCTGGCTAAGGCCCCTTATGAAAGGTATATAGCCCACGAAGAGGTTTCCATGATGGCCCGAGAAAGAAGTCTAACGATCCGTTATGACGGCGGAGAGTTAGCGGCTGAGCCGTATCAGAGCTACAGTGTTCTCCGCGGGAAGTTCGATCGGGCTCTGGCTAAACAGGCTGAGCGTCAGGGTGTACAGATGATTACCAAAAGCCGGGTCGATGATTTGGTATTAGAAAATGGTCAGATAGTGGGAGTTATGGTTGACGGTGATGAGCTGCGGGCTGATGTGGTAATTGCCTGCGATGGAGTTCTGTCCCTGACCGCTGAAAAAGCGGGACTGAGATCACCCGGACAGCCGAAAGACTTTGCTGTCGGCTTTAAAGAGATTATTGAACTGGCCCCAGAGGTAATCGAGAATCGCTTTAATTTACAGGGTAATGAAGGAGCAGCCCGTTTATATATGGGGGAGGTTACCCGCGGTAAATTTGGCGGTGGTTTTTTATACACCAATAAAGAAAGTATAAGCCTGGGTATCGTGGTTGGCATCAAGGATCTAATGGGGGGCGAAGCACAGGTAAGTGCACCTGATCTGATGGATGCTTTTAAACAGCGGCCGGAAGTGGCAGCTCTGGTTCGGGGCGGCAATACTGTTGAGTATTCAGCACATGTCATTCCGGAAGGAGGATTGAAATCACTGACCAGGCTTTATGGAAATGGCATACTGGTAGCTGGTGATGCGGCTGGCTTCTCCATGAATATTGGGGTGACCGTGCGTGGTATGGAATATGCACTGGCTACTGGCTATTATGCCGCCCAGACCGTGCTAAAAGCTCGCGAAACAGGTGATTTCAGTGCTAAGACGCTGGCAGTTTATGAAAAATTGTTGGCAGACAGCTTTGTCATGGAAGATTTTAAGAATTTCCAGCACGCTCCCGAAACTCTGGAGAATCCCCGCCTGTTTACGGTTTATCCGGAGCTGGCAGGAAATTTGATGCGTGACCTGTATAATATTCCTGAAGGCAGCAAAAAACGGTTGTATCCTACTATCAGGGGATATCTAAAGTTCAGCGAGTTGTGGCCGATGTTCAAGGACTTTAGGAGTGTGAGAAAAATATGAGCGACGCTGCAGAAAACATGGGACTCAAGGCCAAACTAGGACTTAATGTATTTAAAC
>JBLMZW010000105.1:0-22479 GCA_050259035.1 Chitinophagales bacterium
CGGTCATGGTTCCGCTATCCTTATCCACTTTAATGACCCGATCACCATGCTCGGGAATCATCCAAATGCACTGGCCGTCAAATACTCCCCCAAAAAAGGCGTTGTTTCCGGGGGTAAACCCCTCTGGCCAGTTGTAATATCCTTGCATATAAATATCGTCACCTATGGGGGTTCCGGTAACGTAACCGCTATAACCTATTCCATCTTGGCTATGTATACTGCTATCGGTTGCCAACGCCCGTGGGAGCCAGGCAATGCTTGCCAGAAGCAAGAAAAATAAGACCCCTATAATTTTTCTGTTCATAGACATCCTCCCGAATCTCTTAATTTTCAGTAGAATGCAGCAATAACTGGATGTGGATATAATTAGCATATATCACATCACGATTATTGAGTAACTTTATTTTTTATTTACCACCAGGAATCGTTAGAAAGGATTCTAAATGAATTTGGGGGGGATTTTGTCGAGCGAATACCCCACCATCTGGGGAATTGTCTGCAGTCCCTGAGTTACCAGGAGCTTCGAGCTGCCCTGGGCCAGTATTGAACCTTTCTCGTTAGTTACAATGACCTCGGACAGGCAGAGGGTCTTCCCAACCTTTATTCTTTCTCCTCTGGCCAGGATCTTTCCTGATCTAATCGAACTAAGGTTATGTACATTTACATCCAGGGAAATCAACCCAACATCTTCAGTTAGCTCGGCATATGGTGCCCAGTAAGCGGCGGTATCAATGATTGAAGAGTAAACCCCGCCCTGAATGGCTCCATAGGGCGATAAATGATTTTCATTCATATTAATTCTAACCAGCGAATACCCGATGCCCATATCTTCGATAACCATTGAAAGGTGTTGAAAAAACGGACTTTGGTTAATTAGTTCAATTAGGCCTTCAATATGTTTTTGATTAAGCATGGCACTCTCTCCTTATTTAATTCCCCCAGTTAATACAGTTCTTACATTATAATAATGATTCCTGCAAGAAGCGGAAAATATCAAAATAAAACAAATGCTATTAGAAAGAAGTGGCGCTTAATATCTTACTTTCCATAAAATTAGTGTCACCCGATAGGATTTTTAAGTAACCGGAGAATTCGGTTATAAAACCCGGGATAATCGGGGATTAATACTATTCGGTTCAGGCTGGGATGAAACTAAATCATTGCTGAAATGGTTATTGAGATACGCTATACTTTTAGATTAAGAAGTAAATTACAGGAGGTATTTTTATGCAGAAACGTTTAGGGATTTTAGTAGTTGCTCTGTTGTTAGTAAGCTCCTTGATTATTGCCGGCTGTGGCAAATCCAAAGTGGAGACCAGTACTCCATCAGACAAATCCGCAACAACTAAACAAAGCGAGGTACAAAAGAACGTCAAAGGTGGCTCGGAACTTAGCGAATTAATGAATTCCGCTCGCAACATCAAGGGAATGTCTTATGATATGGTCATAACCGGGTCTGGTGCTAACCTTACATCTAAAGTCTGGCAGAGCGGCAAGAAAATAAGGACTGAATCAGAATTTGGCGGTATGAAGTCAATTATGATTATTAATCCCGATAAGAATCTCTTTTGCAGTTATATGCCAGATACCAATACAGCTATGGCTTTCGATGAGGAGACAAAAAAGTCGATGGATACTGCTGATTACTGGTCAAATGAGGGGAAGGTGGATTATAAGATAACTGGTTCCGAAAAATGTGCCGGTTTTGATTGCAAAGTAATCGAAGGAACCCCAGAAGGTAAGGATAAGGTTACAATATGGGTTAGAGAGGACCTGGGAGTACCGGTTAAAATAGAATCAACTACATATGAAGCCACGGCAAAAATAGAATTCAAAAACTACAAAATAGGTTCCCAACCAGATTCACTTTTCGAACTTCCAGCCGGTGTAAAAATTACCCCTATGCCTACCGTACCTACTGCTACCAAAACCCCGTAACCTCAGGCTGGGCATAGCCCAGCCTTTTTTAAGGCCAGAGATTGTAAATATCTATGAATTGCCAAGTAGCATAAGGCAATACCAACAGGACCGATCTTATTTTTTTAGACGGCCTCCCCATAAAACTAATGTTTCTTGCTTTATATCACAGGGCAATCATCCAGGAATTGTTGGAAATGGGCTCTAATCATTGCTGAAATGGTTTTAGAGATACGCTATACTTTTAGATTAGAAGTAAACTTATGGAGGTCCCTTTATGCAAAAACGCATATCGATGATGATTGTTCTACTGTTAGTAGGTTCCCTGGTTCTGGTCGGCTGCGGCAAGTCTAATAAAGAAACCAGTGCTCCAACCGACAAATCCACAGCACCCAAACAAAGCAGTGTTCAGAAGGAGAGCAAAATTGATTCGGAATTGACTAAGCTGATGAACGCCGCCCGCAACATTAAAGGTATGTCATACGAAATGACTATGAGCGGATCCGGGGTTAATTCAACTATGAAAGTATGGCAAAACGGCAAGAAAATGAGAACCGAAGCCGAAGCTAACGGTCAGAAGTCAATCATAATCATCAACCCCGAAAAGGATCTCTATTGTAACTACATACCTTCTGCCAATATGGCGATGACTTACGATGAAAGCACTAAGAAATCAATGAAAAACGCCAATGCTAATCAGTGGTCTGAGGAAGGAGTCACGGATTACAAAATAACCGGAAGTGAAAAGTGCAATGGGTATGATTGTAAAGTGATTAAGGGAAGACCGGGAGGAATTAGAACCAGGATATGGGTCAGAGAAGACCTGGGAGTCCCGGTTAAAATTGAATCCATTGATCATGGAAAAACAGTGAAAATAGAATTTAAAAACTATATAATTGGGCCTCAGGATGATTCATTTTTTGAGCTTCCGGTCGGGGTACAAATGACCGATATGCAAACCGTGTTCAACACGTCTAAAACTCAGTAACTTGAGGTTATGAGTGTGATATTTTGTTATCCCGGAGGGGCCTAAATGCGAAAGCCAGGTAGGATTTGTAATATATTATTCTTAATATTATTTATGAGTGGCATACCAGCAATTGCAGGGCAATCCTGGGCTGACACCGGCGGTATTATCAAATCGGATAAGGCATCCTCCTCCGTTGCCCTACCGAACACCATGTCAATGTCAGAGACTAATCCTGCCAGGACTGTTTGTATCAGCGCCGTAGGCGACTGTACACTAGGGTTTGACAGCAACGCTAAGCCTTGGGGGCGGTTTGACCAGGAAGTTATCCGTCAAAAAAATAAGTATTCCTATTTTTTTGACCGGGTAGCTCCTATATTATCACAAGACGATTTAACTATCGCCAATTTGGAAACAACATTAACTACGGCAAGTGTAAAAGAAGATAAAAGCAATTATAAAAGATCATTTCACTTCAAAGGCAACCCCGCTTATGCCAATATTCTGACCGCCGGCAGTGTGGAGGCGGTAAACCTGGCCAACAACCACAGTCATGATTATCTTAGTCGCGGATATCAAGACACCGTTAGAGTCTTGGAAAACTCGGCGATAGCCCATTTCGGGAATGGAGTCCCAGCTTTTTATGATATCAACGGAGTTAAGATCGGGATGCTGGGATACAATGCGACCGGAAGTTTTGGCAAAGGGAAAAACCTTGAACGTATAAGAAAGAAGGTAACGACTGATATCTCTGCCCTTAAGAAGGAATGCCCCCTGGTTGTTGTTAGTTTCCATTGGGGTAATGAATATAAATATTATGCTGATCCCACCCAGAGACTCTTAGGGCATTGCGCTATAGATGCCGGAGCTGATCTGGTTCTGGGTCACCACTCTCATGTAATCGGCCCGATAGAAATCTATCGGGGTAAATACATAGCCTACAGTCTCGGCAATTTCTGTTTTGGGGGTAATAAGAACCCTTCGGATAAAAGAACAATAATTTTTCAGCAAACCTTTACCATCGATGAAAATAATCAGGTGGTAAATCAGGCACCAAAAATCATACCTTGCGTTATTTCTTCTGAAACCGGTCGTAATAACTATCAGCCAGTGATATTAGAACGAGACCCATCAAGCTATTACAATACTGCGAGGAGCGATTTACTGGTTCCCCGCCATTGACATTAATCACCCGGCAAGTATTTAGCTGCAATTATGATTCAATGTCTGCATTTTTCTACCAACGCCGGTACCCTGCTCCCCATCCTGGTTCACCTGGTTCAATTCTAATACGGCCAAAGCCAAATGTGGTATTTAGCCCTATTCCGACTATCTCAGCCGCGCGCAAAAACGGCCGAAAAGCGTCAACCGGACCGCGTAACTCTATGGTTCCTTCCACTCCCCCCACAAATAGGGTTTGTCCTTCATCCTCGGCCGGCCAACGGTGTTCCACTACTCGAGTGATGCTGCCGGCAACACGAACCTGATTAGCCAAATGCCAGAATCCCACATTAGGCCTAAGCCAATCATTTTCTCCAAAGCAACTGGAAATAGCATTCAATCGGTTAATTATACCTCGCATAAGGGTAGGAAAATCAAGATTCTCTACCAATTCTCCCTCCCGTTTAATCCGAAGAGGGGTTTCAAGGTATATCTTACACTTCCTGGTTCTATCCTCCGGGTTCACGTTTTCTGCGATGGCTGATATGGAGAAACCCTGAGGGTGAATCCAGTTATTTTGGCCATCTTCAGAGAACAAGAGTTTTTTGTTATCTTCCGGTAGCCATTCATATACATTCTTGATCAAATACTGTCCTTCACCCTGCTCGGTTCCTATTCCCACCTGCCCCAAATACTCAATCGATTTTAATACCGTCCTAGCGTATACCAACGCCTGTCCAAAAAGGGTTACCCTTAGTTCCAGAGGCTGCTGCGGTATAAATGACTGTCCGGGGCTTGTAAAATGTAATGTTATGGGTCGGGGAACAGACTCTCCGTTCCGGGTATAGTTGACCTTTTCAAGCATAAATGGGGAAATCAGCCAGGCAAAGGCACAAGTTTCTAAATCCGCGCAATTGGCGCATTGATCAGTGTTTTTAGATGTACATGCCTGGCGGCGTATCGCCGATCCTAACTTTCCGCGCCACACACCTTCTCTGAAACGTGGAAGTGTAATAGGAGTGACTGGCTGAAGTATGAAGTCAAGACAGGCGACTTGGAAATCTACCATTTCGGTCTCCTTCGATCGTTTTCGTGGCCTCGGGAGATTTATATGGCCCATAATAATATATAACTATTTCTGTTAATATATCATTTTTCCTCCATGGGTTCAGTCATTAAACATTTTTTCTTTTAGATGTCTCTGGGCTCTTAATTGACTATATTCCAGGCATAACAAATATGCCATTCAGACTCCAGTTTGATGAACTGATGGGTATTAATAAAGGAGTTCATGCCGGCTTGGCGAATACTAAATAAGCGGCAGCCAAGCTACTGCCAGGCCACCTCTGGCCGTAAGCCCAAAGTTAAGGGGGGCAACCGTGTTTTGATGCTCGAAGTAAAAAACATTGAAGTATTCTATGGAGCTATACAAGCTTTACACGATGTTTCGTTTAGCGTAGAAGAGGGCGAAATTGTCACCCTTATTGGAGCTAATGGAGCAGGTAAATCCACTACCCTTAGAGCTATATCAGGACTCATTCATCCTCGTAAAGGCGAGATTTTCTACCGCAACACTGACATAAGTCGGGTTCCTCCGCATAAGATCGTAAATATGGGTATTTCTCACGTTCCTGAAGGACGTAGAATTCTGCCGGGTTTAACTGTTCTGGAGAATTTGCGACTGGGGGCTTATACCCGGCATGATAAGCGGGAAATAGGGATAAGTATGGAGCGAGTTTTTGCCAGTTTTCCCCGCCTCAAGGAGCGGCTGAACCAACCGGCCGGCACCATGTCGGGCGGAGAACAGCAAATGCTGGCTATAGGCCGGGCTCTTATGGCCAGGCCTTCGCTTATGATCCTGGATGAACCTTCTATGGGGCTTTCACCTCTACTGGTGCAGGAAATTTTCTCCATTATTAAGACGATTAATCAAGAAGGAACTACCGTGCTTCTAGTGGAACAAAATGCCTTCATGGCTTTGAAAGTGGCTCACCGGGGATATGTATTGGAGACCGGCAACATTGTCTTATCCGGTTCGGCCAGCGAATTGGAACAGAACCCCAAAGTGCGTGCCGCTTATCTGGGAGAGGTTTCGAAATAAGAGGAGGTCGTCCGCATGAAAGTTAGAGACCGAATGAGCGCCAACCCCATCACCGTCTCGCTCGAAACTACGATATCAGAAGCAATGCAGCTTATGCGCGATAATAATATACGTCGCGTGCCAGTGATGGATCGGAGAAAGCTGGTTAGCATTGTAACGCAAAAGGATCTGGCGGAGGTGTCCCCATCTTCGGCAACTACTTTAAGTGTTTACGAGGTTAATTATCTCTTGGCCAAAACCAGGATTGGCGATGTTATTAACCTGAAACGCAGGCTGATAACCATCGAAGCCGATCAGAGCATCGAACGGGCGGCGGTGGTTATGCAGGAGAATAAAATTGGAGCTATTCCGGTTCTTGATCAGGGAAAACTGGTTGGAATCATAACCGAAACTGACATTTTTAGCGCGTTTATTGAAATCCTGGGTGTGAACCGGCCTGGTATTCGAATTGACCTTGAGGTGGGTGAAGGAGTAGGGGCTGTAGCCCGGGTGACCGGAATTATTGCCAATCTGGGTATAAGCATTGAAAACATTGTACTTATTCGCGAGCCAGTGGGATCAAATTACGAATTAATTTTACGTCTGGCTACCCAGGAGGCGGACCCGGTGGTCGACGAGCTTAAGCAGCAAGGCTTCAAAGTTATTTCGGTAGTACGTAAATTAGAACGTTAGATTAATGTCGAGGGGCTGGCAGGAATTCCTCTCTAAAGAAGGAATATATCATTGGACTGGCAAAAAGCGGCCGGGAATTTTTTTAAGGAGGGAACATTTTGAAACTGAGGAGAATGTCTAAAACTCTTGCACTGTTATTGTGCCTGACCCTGGTAATGACCTGCATAGCGGGATGCGGGTCCAAGACCGAAAATACGGACAAGAATAAACCCGCTGCGTCTGATACGGTTAAGATCGGGTTTTTGGGAGCACTGACCGGCGACGTGGCCAATTACGGCGTACCCGCCCTCAAAGGATTAAAACTGGCAGCCAAAGAATTGAACGCAAAAGGTGGCATCATGGGAAAACAGGTCGAAATCATTGACGAGGACAATCGCGGTGATAAGACCGAAGCGGCAAACATAACCAAGAAATATATCAGCCGTGACAAAGTCAATGCCATTATTGGTGATCCCTGTACCGGTGTCACCATTGTGGCAGCCAAAATAGCTCAGGAAAATCAAATGGTACTGCTATCTGCTGGAGCAACCGGTTCGGGGGTAGTTGAGAACGGGAATTACATTTTCCGTAATACTCTTTTAGATGCTGTTGCCGCGCCAGCAGTAACTGATTACCTGATTAAAAAAGGATATAAGAATTTTGCGGTGGTCACAGCTATTAACGATGAATATAGTGTTGGTTTATCCAAGATTTTCCGCCAGGCAATCAAAGATAAAGGCGGTAAAATCATTAAAGAAGAAAGTATTTCAAAAGGTGATACCAACTTCTCTGCTCAAATAACTAAGATTAAGCCAAGCAATCCGGATATGATTGTATTCACCGGCTATTATAAAGAAGCCGCACTATTTATGAAAGAAGCTCGGAAACAAGGTATGACTGCGAATTTCGTCGGTGGCGATGGCTGCCTGGGGCCCGAACTGTACAAACTGGGGGGAAAAGCGGTTGAAGGAAGTATTGTTTACTGCGGTTTCTCACCGCAGCAACCTACACCTGTAACCAAGAAGTTCCTTGATGCCTATCAGAAGGAATACAAGGAAGAAGGAGAAATGTTCTCTTCCCAGTACTACGATGCTTTGATGATTATTGCCCAGGCCATGGAAAAATCGAAGTCTACCGATCCCAAGGTCTACCGGGCTGAGTTGGCCAAGACTAAAGACTTTCCGGGAGCCTCCGGCACCATAACTTTCAGGGCAAATCGGGAGCCAATCAAGAGCCCGGTTTATCTTTTGACTGTTAAGGACAACGCTTTCATACTCCTGGATAAGGTTCCAGTTAAGGCTGAGTAGTTTTAGAAGTAACCTTTACTCGCCGGACTGAGGTCCGCAAACCAAGAGATTCCGGAAGACAGACAAGATTTTTAAAAAGTCTTCGTTAAAGGTAAGTGGCGTGTGGGAAATGGGAGTGATTTATATCCCTCCCATTTCCGCCTGTTTTACTCGATTTTCTTCTAGCGGAGGTTGCAGATGTTCTGGCAGCAACTTATTAACGGATTAACCCTGGGCAGCATCTATGCATTAATTGCTCTGGGGTACACTATGGTTTACGGTATTATCCTACTGATAAACTTTGCCCATGGTGATGTCTATATGGTTGGCGCTTTTATTGGACTTCTTCTGGCCCTGACATTTAATGTTAATGTATTCGTGGCCATTGGAGGCGCTATGTTAGTCTGCGCCCTCTTAGGAGTATTGATCGAGAAATTAGCCTATCGGCGTTTACGCTCAGCTTCTCGTTTATCGGCCCTGATTAGCGCCATCGGCGTGTCGACTTTTTTATCAACCCTGATGGTCCTGATCCACGGCCCTGATACCCACGCTTTTCCGGCTGAAACCTTTGCTATGGTATCGTATAATCTTGGTTCCATTCAGGTATCCAACATGCAGGTATTTATTTTAGTGGTTTCGGCCTTATTAATGCTGGGTTTGCAGTTGTTGGTTAAGAAAACCAAAATCGGGTTGGCTATGCGTGCCTGTTCTCAAGATATTGAAGCCGCCGCTCTAATGGGAATAAACGTAAACCGCGTTATCTCCTTTACTTTTGCCCTGGGCTCGGCATTGGCTGCGGCCGGCGGGGTTTTGGTGGGTATTTATTATAGTGCGGTTGAACCTTATATGGGCGTAATAGTAGGTCTTAAGGCTTTTGCTGCGGCAGTTCTGGGAGGTATCGGCTCTATACCCGGAGCCATGCTCGGGGGGTTTCTTTTAGGCATCATGGAAAACTTTAGTATAGCTTATCTAGCATCCTCTTACAAGGATGCAATAGCCTTCGGAATACTTATAGTGGTATTAATACTACGTCCCCAGGGACTCCTGGGTAAATCAATCGCAAAGAAGGTCTAGCTCAATTTATGGATGCTATGCTCGAACAGTATATCAACCCGTATTATCTTCAGATATTAGTTTTGATCGGGATTAATATTATCCTGGCTCTGGGGCTGAACCTTATAACCGGATTTACCGGCCAGCTCTCCATGGGTCACGCCGGGTTCATGAGCATCGGCGCCTATACCTCAGCGATTCTGGCTGTAAATTTTGGAATGCCTTTCTGGGTTAGTTTTGCCGGAGCCGGATTGATGGCCGGTCTATTCGGTCTGATTATAGGTATACCGATTCTTCGCCTCGACGGTGATTATCTGGCCATGGTTACAATAGGGTTCGCGGAGATAGTTCGTGTGGTATTATTAAATCTTGATTTTGCCGGAGGAGGCCTTGGCCTTTCGGGAATACCTAACAACACTAATTTTCTCATGGTTTGGGTTATAGCCTTGATTGTGATCTTTTTGAACATGCGCCTGCAAAATTCCCGTATGGGAAGAGCTATGATAGCCATCCGGGAGGATGAGATTGCCGCCTCCGCATCCGGGGTAAATCTCACAGTGTATAAGGTCCTGGCTTTCTCGTTGGGTGCCGCTTTGGCGGGTTTCGGAGGATCGCTTTATGCCCACTATATCACCTATATATCCCCAGGAGATTTCGGATTTAGTAAATCGGTTGATCTATTGTGCATGGTTGTTCTTGGTGGTATGGGTAGTATCCCTGGTACTATTCTGGGAACTATTATTTTGACCATAGCCCCAGAAGCTTTACGTTTTGTAAGTGACTACCGTCTCCTTTTCCAGGGCGCTTTGTTAATTCTTCTAATGAATTTTAGGCCTAATGGTATTCTGGGAGATGTTCGTTGGTATGATATTAAACAACGATTTAGTCATCGTCGTTTACAGCGCGAAGAAACAACAAGTGGTGTGGGGGATGGGTAACCCGAATCGAATCTACTTTTAAGCTAGAAGAAATGCTGGGGAAAACGTTGATATAATTGGATTTCAGGGTTTTGAATGCGAGGTTTTCATCAGTGAACGTCCTTGAGATTAAAAACTTAACCCAGGACTTTGGGGGACTAAGAGCCTTAGATTCGGTCAGCTTGACCATTAAAGAAGGTCAGGTTTTTGGGTTGATTGGGCCAAATGGAGCAGGTAAGACTACCCTGTTTAATTTGGTTACGGGTATTTACCGTCCTACTTCGGGTGAGATCCTCTTCCAGGAACAAACGATTAATAAACTACAGCCACATTTATTGGCCCGGGCCGGAATCGGGCGTACCTTTCAGAACATCCGGCTGTTTAAAAAGATGTCGGTATTGGATAATGTAAAAATCGGGATGCACGCTGTCACTCATACCGGATTTCTTACCGGATTGATTCATACGCCCGGGGCAATTCGAGAGGAAAAAGCCATCCGTAATCGATGTATAGAGCTTTTGAAATTAGTAGGCCTGGAGAACCGGTCTATGGAACTTGCTGCCAGCCTGGCTTACGGAGAACAGCGTCGTTTGGAAATAGCTCGGGCTCTGGCTTTGAACCCGGTTTTGCTGCTTCTGGATGAACCGGCAGCCGGTATGAATGCCACTGAGAAAGAAGAACTTTTGGGATATATTCGCCAGATACAGTCCATGGGAATCACTATACTGCTTGTAGAACACGACATGAACGTTGTGATGCGCATTTGCGAATGCATTGCTGTTCTTAATTACGGGCGTAAAATCGCCGAAGGCACTCCAGACCAGGTTGCCAATAACGAGCAGGTTATCAAGTCCTACCTCGGTGCCGCCAAATGATTCCTCGCCTGACCTACCCCCTGTTGTTTTTAGGGGTACTTTGTATGGCAACTTCTTCAATTTTGGTTCGTTATTCTACTGCCCCTTCTATTATTATCGCCTTTTTTCGTTTGGGAACAACCGCTGTCCTGGGTTCGGGTCTTACTATTGGTACTGGCCAGAATTTGACTTTCAAGCCCAAGCAACTGGGATTGGCTAGCCTGGCTGGTTTTTTCCTGGCCTTGCACTTTGCATTTTGGATCACTTCTCTAAGTTATACCTCCATAGCCAGTTCAGTGCTTTTTACCAACCTTCAGGTGGTTTTTGTCTGGCTTTTCTCAGTTGTTCTCTTAAAGGAGAGTGTCACTCGCCAGGCGGCTATAGGAATTATCATCGCAGTTGGGGGAAGTGTTCTCGTAGGCGGGGGCGACTTTTTTCATGGTCATTTAAAGGGCGATCTAATATCACTGGCCAGTGGCCTGTTCATCGCAATCTACCTTCTTATTGGCAGGTATATCCGCAAAGACCTGGATATATGGCCCTATACCACATTAGTATCCGCTTTCGCCGCACTTATTTTGGCTTTCTATGCCCTGATCACCGGGCTCTCATTTACCGGCTACCCCTCGATTGACTACCTACTATTCGGTCTTATGGCCTTAATTCCCGGGCTGGGCGGTCATGCTGTTTTGAATTGGGCTTTAAAATATTTGAAAGCCCCCCTGGTTGCCGTTTCCATTCTGGGCGAATCAGTAGGAGCATCCATTCTCGGCTATATGTTTTTTAACGAAGGACTGGCCTGGTTCCAGATCATTGGAGGAGTGCTAATCCTGGCCGGGATTTACCTGGCTGTATCCCGGGATGCCGGAAAAGCAGAAGATTAAAGAGCCTGCTTTACTTAGCTCTAAGGTATTTTTGGGTCCAGGGGCAGGCGAGGATACAGAGACCGCATACATCTTCAGGCAAATTGTTGGCCCGGCTCCTCTCCGCAGCAATATGGTGGCAGGCTTTATAGTTGTAATAACAGTCTCGAGGCATCCCTACCCTCCAGTTCTCTCCGGTTGGAGCCTGAGACGGGCATACGTCACAGCAGATCATACAATCGGCGCAGCGGGATTCATTTACCGGGGTGTCAGTTGCCAACGGCGCGTTAGTGAGAACCGTGGAAAGCCGAACCGCGGATCCATACTGCGGGGTTATCAGCAAGGCACATTTTCCTATCCACCCCAGACCAGCCCGGGTTGCTACGGTTTTATGCGGCAGCCTTGTAGTTTGGGTCTCAACATCGGTATGAACACTAGCCCTTACCCTGGCTACAGCCTCATAGCCATGAGATCGCAGGATGGAAGCCGCTAGTTCATCCAGGCTGTCGAGCAGATGATTGGCCCTCATGTATTCATCGAAATATTCCTGGGTTGGCCCTTCGGCTATACCTTTGATGATTTCCGGATTAAGAGCGGTAGCAATTGATATTCCAAAGTGATAAGAGTCCCTCTCCTCCTCCGGAATCTCAGACAAATCAGCAAATCCAACCAGTGAAGCCCCGCCTTTCAGCAGTGCTTCCTTAATTTCATGGTTAATTTCTGTCATAATGTCCTCCCCCCTGCCGGGCTTAATATGAAAATCATCAATGGTTGATCCCACCTATTATCGCATTTCAAAAGAATTCCGGCCATTCAATAATCCTGTAATTTCTACTATTAGATCTCCGGTGATGAATGGTTTTGATCTGCAAGACGGTATGGTAAAAAATTGGTCCAAATTTTAGATAATTTGAATTATTATTTTAATAGAATAATATAATTCTACAATTTCTAATGTAACCATAACCAAACTAATGAACAAAATCTATTGAAGAGTTGGGAGGGGAATTTGTGGATCTATCTACCATAATGATAGGCTTTTTTGCGGGGGCTTTCGGGTTGGCTTATCTCGTTTACGGCAAAAAGACTGCCAATTTCAGTTACCTGATATCAGGCCTTTTACTTATTTGTTATCCCTATTTTATCAACAACGTATTTATCTCAATTGGGGTTGGCGTGATTTTCCTTGGTGCTCCATTCCTGTTAAAGCGTTTTCTTTAATCTTTGAAAACCAATCGGCCAATTCTCCTTATTCCAGGTAAATTGGATTTGAATAAATCCAGGCTCGGTATCCGAACCAATGTTTATGGTAAACCTCAACTCGGTAAACTCCGGGGGTCAGGTTACCAAAAAACATGATTCCCCTTGCCGTAACCTTTCTGCTGATCTCCTTCCCATTCCGGCGAAGCATAACCAGAGAATTAGTATTAGGCAGACGGACTACCAATCCCTCTTCCGCCCTGCCCCGTCCTCCCATTGGTACTTCCTGACCTTTCGATTTTCCTGTGAAGTTGAAACCCTGGGGGTTTTTAAAATAGTCATAACTAAAAAAACAGTTACCGGTTCCCAATGCCTGATATACCAGGGATTTATCTTTCTTCAGGTCGCCAGTAAGCTTGTGTTCCAGTAAAACGTGGGTATTTACACAACGAAAACTGTAATAGTAATCCAATGCCGTAAAGGTTAATGGGCTCTTGCCCATTTTTATGGCATGGGCATCGGAACATCCGATTCCCACCACCAGTCTTTCTTTCAAAAGCTGATCCCATTTCCGAATTGTCTCCTCATCAGGGCCATTTTTAGTTATCAGATGAGGGTTAATCAGACTGATATAGAGGGCCCGGAGGACACCGGTTAACTCCCCCTTCCATTGGGAAGCCAGGCTCCAGACAGTTACCCCGGAATAACCTGTTACCTTCCAGTTATCCCATGGATACGTCTTACCGTCATCAAACAGGTATGAAGCCTTCTCGAAGGGATGGGCAATAAACCCCAGCCCACCCTGCTCGTTAACTCCGTCTATTACCTCCTGAGGACTCTCCTCATTATCAGGAACAACCTGGCTGATCCCCAGCCCAAGGTAATGGTTTTTGTTCCAGTTGATCTCACTGCCGATTAAAACTAATGTTTTTCCGTAGTAACCTTCTTCCCCGTTGTCATAACCAGTTAGGTTACGGTGATCGGTGATAATTACAAAATCAAGCCCGGCCTTTTCGGCAGCTTTGGCAATCTGAAGAACAGTCCCTGAACCGTCTGAATAACTGGAATGTATATGAATATTACCCCGGTATTGATAAGCCATAACTAACCTCCCGAAGTAAAAGGAGATATATTTCTTATATTTTAGCAATTGGCTCCGGCGGTTACGCGGAAGTATCTCCCAAAAGGTCAATATCGAGATGCGCTTCTCTACCTCGCTATTCTATGAACACAGATGTATATATTATTCGATTATCTTTCCACGGAATCCGATTGGTTAATTTCTATAAAGATATCAACTATACGAGGCTCAAACTGGGTGCCCTTATATCGTTGCAGTTCTCGCAGGGCAGCGGAAGGACTCAGGGGGCAGCTGCGATAGGGACGTATGTGGGTCATAGCATCAAAAGCATCAGCCACAGTCAATACCCGGGCGCTAAAAGGTATATGTTCTCCCTTTAACCCCCTGGGATATCCGGCTCCGTTCCAATGTTCGTGATGAGCCAGGATAGCGTTGGCCAGTCTAAATTCACCGATTGATTGAGCCATGCGGTAACCAATCTCACTGTGACGATGAACGATTTCTATTTCCTCCGGGGATAGGGATCCCGGTTTATTCAATATGCTGGCTGAAATACCGACTTTTCCAATGTCATGAAACGATGCCAGCATCTCAAGTTCCTGTCTTTCTTCTTCACTAACTTCCAATCTATCGGCCAGTTTTAGTACCATCGAGCGCAGCCTATCTATATGATCCTGATTTTCATCACCACGATCGGCCAGGGCTCTCTCTAACCCGCCTACAATGTAACGTCGTGATGCCTGCTTTTCTATTAGCTTTTTGGAATACATCTTGTCTTCCGCCCGTTTGAAAACCGCCTGAATGGATTCTTCAGAGCTCAGCCTGGTGGCAGTTCCCAGGGCTATACTTAAAGGAATTGCATCAGCAGGAAACTCAAGGCAGGCTTTGTAAATACGCTTGCATACGGCTTCAGCCGCTCGTTGATCAGCCCGGGGTAAAACAACCAGGAATTCATCCCCGCCCCAGCGAACTATCAGGTCAGTCTCACGCACACTGCCGGAAATTACCTTGGCAAAATTCTGAAGCAAACAATCCCCTTCCTGGTGTCCGAAAACATCGTTGGTTAATTTTAGCCCGTTTACATCCCCCATAATTATACTGAGGGGCATTTGGTTTTCCTGGTCGAGATATGGCATCTGAGAGTCAATATAGGTCCGGTTATAAAGTCCGGTCAACGAATCATGATAGCTCAAATATCGTATTCTTTCCTCTGTCTGACGCTTTTCGGTAACATCGGTTAAGACCAGCATGATTACATCCCAAATGCCCTCACCGACATTCTGTTCAATGCTGCGATACTCCAGCCGGATATATCGACCATCCAATTCCATAGTGGATGGCAGATACATTAATCGCTTTTGTTTTTCCTCCTGGGTTTCGGCTAAAAAAACCATTTCCAGATCTCTAGCCAGACTTCGGCGTCGCTGTTTATCTCCCGACGCTACCAGGAGGTCAAGTATATCTCGTTTGCTTATGCGGTCTCCAAAGATTCTTTCACACTCAGCACTGTATTCCCGGCCAATCACCAGGTCCTTACCGAAAGTTAGAAAGCCCTGCCCCGCGTTGTCCAAAAGGTTACGAACATCATTTCGTGCTTTATGTAATAAACGGTACTGGCTATCACTAATCCGTAAGAGTTTTGAACTCTGCCGCAATAAACGTTCGTAATGCCCAATCAGTTCCTGGAAACCCGAATAGAGAGGGTTTTCCTTATCAGCCTCCCTGGCTAACCTGGCCCGGGCTTCCTCTAGAGCTTTTTTTTCTGCGACAAAAAGATTATCCTGTTGCCCTTCCATATGCGTCCTCCGCTATCTTTTCAACGCTATTATTTCAAAAGGCAATTTGATATCCTGGCAAAATTCTTCGGCGCACTTAAAAAGACTTTCATCTCCCTCGTCATAATACCATTGCACCGATACTTTCTGGCCATTGCAGTAAGCCTCATCCAAAATATCGATTAAATCCATCATACATTTAGAACTACTGGTATTTATATATTGAATAGTGAACTGAAATATTGTTTCTTTCTGTAAATCCCTTAAAAATTGTTGTACCCAGGCAAATAACGGCTCGAAGAAATGCATAGCATTTTCCGGGAGAAACTGTCCCACCAACTTACATATTCCGAGTTGGGGATCAAATTCTACGTAGGGCGTTAATTTAGTAGCTTCGATAATTAGCCTATCCATTATTTACCTCTCTGTTTATTTCTCAAATTATATTTCTGATGCAATATTTCTAGAAAATCTACTTTCCCTTGGTTATACCCTAATATAAAGACAAAGAGCTTAGAATAACGCTGCCACGAGGCTCCAATCTCTCACCATAAGCTGTATTAATATCTAAATGTCATTTTTTCTGGTCAATAATTCCTAATTGGTTAATTCGCTCATAATGTTCCTATCCCTTCTGTCAGATAGAAATTTTGTAGTTACGGGAAGTAGATTCAATAAGATTTTTAGTCTGAAATCGGGAATATTGTTGGAAGACCGGAACTCCGGTAATAGAAAGGTAATCGTTCCATGGTGAAATGGACAATAACGATTTTATTGAAGTAACTTTCTGAGGCCAATGAGTTTTCTTTGTTTCTGCCGGCAATACAGGGTATTATTGTCAGGTGAGCTAAACCAGATTGGCCGACTGTGTATTATCGCTTAATTTAAACAGTAAACCCCCTCAATCCTTACTAACGCTCCACCTCCAAAAAGAACCTGTGGAAAATCACAACCCGATGAACAGGTACGCAGTTTAATAATATTTGGATTATCGGAACTCGTTCCCTGCTCAATAATCAGGTTTGCTCCGTCCCATCTGCCACTTCTAAGCAGGTGATTGGCAAAGGCGGAATTGCCTGAGCCGGTAGCTGGATCTTCCAGGTAACCAAACCGAGGAGCAAAAACCCTGGTTCTATATCCATGATTTCGGTAGGAGACCTCCTGCGAATAAATTAGAATAATTTCAATATGGTTGTCTTCGCAAAATACTTTTAAAGAATTGATATCCGGGCTTATGTTGAGACATGTTTTCAAGTTATTGATCGGTACGAGCAATGTATCTAAACCAGAATTAACTAACGCAATAGGTGTATTAAGGTTGATTTCCTCTGTAGCAATGTCCAAGGCCCGGGCCACTGCAGAACTTGATAGCTCTGTATGTATAAATCGAGGTTGAGGAGCGGCGATGTATATTGCATCCTCTTTTCCAATTTCATTTAATACCATGAGCTTGGTGCCGGCTACATCAATCGCAATATGAGTTAAATTGATTAGATTCTTGTCATTGGAGATCAAATCGTACATACAGGCAATAGTGCCATGCCCACAAAAATCCACCCTGCATTCCGATGAATAATAGCTTAACGAATATGGAATTTCATTGTCTTCGTTAGTCTTAGCGAAAACAACTTCATTGACATATCCCTTCAACTCCCGAGCAATCTGCAGCATTTCTGCTTCTGTTAGCGAAACTTCATCAAGATATACACATCCAGCCGGATTCCCGGAAGATAAGCCCCTGGCAAATGCGTCGATTTTCTTGAACCTAACTTTTTTCATGAATAATCACCTTCGGCTTTCATTGGATGTTCTGGATTATTCATTATAATTGTTTTCACTATGAAATAACAACACTCCCGGAACTCACTTTTTTCTTGAGAACCGGGAGTCGCATATTCTTATAAACTCGAGTTATATCCTGGCAACCGGAATCACTAACTCAGTAATGAGTTTTTCCGGCGGGGTAACTGCCGGATCATTAGGATAAGCCTCGCGCATTGGGCCTGCTACCCGGAAGCCTTGCTCCCCTATCCAGGCCATTACCGCCCCGTATACCGGTTCCATTGTATCGTAAGGCCCGACATGAACATACCTGGCAGCTTTAATAGCCGGCAGCGTTCCGGTAATCAGCGCCGGCTCATCGACCGGAAAAGCAGCTTCCAGATCAACCCGTTCAGGAACGTATTCTTCATCGTAATATACCAGTATTGGTGCACCGACCGGCATCTTACCCGCTGCCATAATTTCTTCTACAATCCCGCCCATTAACTTGTCCAAACCTTGCGGGAAATCAGTCATGACGGTTCGCCGGGAACGGACACTTATCTCGGGTATGTCCACTATCTCGGGGCTATTTCTTAAAACCTGACTCATTAACAACACCTCCACAATTTAATTGTATTTGATGTTTTAATCTTAAGGGTTAATGCCGACAACCCTATGTCATGTTTCTGTGTCTGAGTTATAAATTTTTCTTAAATGATCAATTTTTTCTATAATTCTCTGACGAAGCTCCGGGGGCTCCATAACCTCCACTCCGTCAGAATAACTCAGTATCATCCCATACATCCATTCGTTTACCGGTAACCGGAGACCAATTTTTATTGAGCCATCTTCTTCAACTTCTGTTCTAGCCCCGGCAAAAAACTCCTCAACCAAACTTTTCAATTGAGGAATGAATCGTAAAACCACGTCTACCCAGTCGTCTTTACCAGTCCATGTTGGTTCCCAGGAAAAATTAACGGGTGAGTTTTCTCTTTTGACAAAAGTATCTTTAAGTATTCTTAACTCTTTAATCCGGGAAATCCGAAAAAGTCTGGTGTCGTTCCGAAGGCGGCAATACCCGTATAAATACCAGTTCTGCGTTTTAAGAACCAGGCTTTCGGGTTCCACCGTACGATGCGACTTGGCCCCTTCCGGGGTGGTATATTCAAAAGACACCAGGTGTCGATTAGTAATGGCATCCTTAAGTATATTAATATCCTCTTTCTGATTAGGAGTGCTTCCCCAGGGGCTGAGGTCAATAACCAGATGCGCTGATCGATCCATATACTCAGGGATTCGAGCGAGTGGTATCAACCCTTGCATCTTTTCAATAGTTTGGTTAAGGCGATCATCCGGGTATGCGCTTTGCAATCCTTTAAGAGCACCCAGGATTGGTACCATATCATCCAGAGACAGCAGGCTCAGTTCGATACGGTAGTTCTCGGCCAGTCCAATCCCCCCACGATAGCCGGGATAGGTCACGATAGGTATTCCTGCCTGGTTGATAGCGTTTATATCGCGATGAATGGTTCTTTCCGATACCTCGAACAACTCCGCCAGTTCTCGCGCCTTTACTGTCCGCCGGTTGACCAGTAATACTACTATAGCCAGAAGCCGGTCAAGCCTCATTCCATTCTCCCCTCAATTCCCCTGTTGGTTTCCATTAATGATTCCCATCATTTATGTTAAATATTGACCCAAGTATTCCATTTCTCCTTCTTTTTCCTGATACGAATTTAAAACGCCAACTTTTAGTCTAACCGGGGGGGCCAGCAGAAAGTTGAACTGATAGCTTCATATTATAGACCCCCTCTAGTAGATTTGATTATGTTGCATGGCTCTTTTAAGACAACAGATGTCACGTTTATGTACGAATAGATTTTTTTCGAAATGCATAGTTATTTTTATCTAGTAAGTCCATAGCTTTCCCTAAAATGCTTCCTATTGAAGGTTGATTGTGTAAAAATAATAGTCAGATGCAATTATAAAATTGAATGGAGGTACATATGTGAGAAAAAGGCTTTTGTTGCTATCCCTGGTGTTCTTTGTAGTATTGACGCTTTCTATGATTCCGGGGTCGGAAGCCCGGGCCGAGTATACTTCCGAGTACAATTCCAGCATTGTTATTGAGGCCCCAACTACCGGAGCAACCCTTTTCAGCGGAAGTACATATGAAATCAAATGGAGCTATGAGGCCATATTGGGGACCAACATATTTTACTCTCCCAATGGAGGTACTACCTGGTACCGCCAAAACGATGACATGCTTCCTTCCGGAACATCCAGTTATACCTGGACCGTGCCGACAGCCACCACTAATCAGGGCCGGATAAGGGTCGAAGTATCAACCTTAGGCTTAGGTGGTGGATTCCCTCCAATGCCTACTACATACTATTACTATAACGATACTGGGGATTTCAAGATAACGAACGTATCTCTAATTACCCCAATTTTCCCCGTTTTTCCGATTGAGTTTAAACCGGTTGCGCCATCCAATCTTACTGCCACAGCAGTTTCTAACTCGGAAATTAATCTTGCCTGGACTGACAAATCTAATAATGAAACCGGGTTCTATATCCATCGTAAACTTGAAGGGGATTCCGGCTATACCACTGTCGGTCATGTCGGAGCTGGTGTAGTTACTTTTAACAACCCAGGCCTTGATCCCGGAACTACTTACTATTATGTTGTAACCGCCTATAACGATCAGGGTTCTTCAGCCTTTAGCAACGAAGCCAGTGCTAATACAGGCGTCCTATTAGGCGTGAAACCTGCAGCGCCATCTGGACTAGTGGCTACCGCGGTTTCAGGAACCTCTATTCAGCTATCATGGCAAGACAACGCCAACAACGAAACCGGATTCTATATTTTCCGTAAGACACAAGGATCACCTATTAGTAAGATTGATACCATCAGTGCCGACTGGAACGGCTATACTGACACCGGGTTAATTCCTGGTACTCGGTACATCTATGTAGTTGCCGCGTATAATTCCAACGGCACTTCTTCCTACAGCAATGAAGCCAGTGCCACAACTATAGCCAATCTAACGGTCACTGTACCTGCTGTGCCTTTACAGCTTACCGCCAATGCCTTATCTGGAACCGAGATTAATCTGACCTGGCTGGATAACTGCCCTACCGCGACCGGATTTAAGATTGAACGAAAGGTAGAAGGTGGCAGTTTTAGCGAGATAGCTAAACCGGCGGCCCACGTAACAGTCTATAAGGATACCGGGCTTGTTCCGTTAACCAAATATATATACCGGATTCGTGCTTATAATAGCGCTGGAAATTCGGGCTATTCCAATGAAGCTTCTGACCGCACCCTCCAGGGGAGTTCCCAGCCCCAGAATCCCGCGACTGGAACTACCATTCTGCGTTTCTTCCTAAACAATACTAAGTACTACATTAATGATAAGGTTAGTTCCATGGATGCTGCCCCGATCTCCAAGTATAGTCGTACTCTGCTGCCTGTTCGTTACGTGGCCACTCCTCTGGGAGCTGATGTAAGCTGGGAACCAATCAATCAGAAAGTCACTGTAAAACTGGGCAATATAGTATTAGAACTCTGGGTTAATAAGAATACCGCTCGGGTAAACGGTATAGAGAAACGTATCGACCCGGACAACTCCTCAGTAGTACCGATAACTGTTCCCCCGGGCCGTACCATGCTGCCGCTAAGATTTATCGCAGAGAACCTGGGCTGCGATGTGGACTGGGACCAGATAGCTCAAGAAGCCAAGGTCACCTATCCCAAAACCAAGTAAGTCTGATGCAAAAGGCGGGACCTTACAATTCGGGTCCCGCCTTTTTTCGTTTACAGAAGAACGTTCACTTCAACTCTTATAACTAAACCTGTATTCTCATTTACTTTAAATTGTAGCATCTTATACAGTACTTCCTGTTCTGGAATAGTTATGTAACAATAGTAAGCAGATTGTTACACTAAGAACAGAATGGAGGCATAACTGTGGGGAAAAGGCTATTTTTGCTTTTTCTGATGTTTCTTACTGCATTGACAGTAGCTATAATTCCGGGATCGAAAGCCCGGGCCGACAATATACCCGTATATGACCCCAGTATAGTAATCAACGCCCCCATTGCCGGGGAGGTTCTGACCGCAGGCAGTAGTTACCAAATCAAATGGAGTTGTAAAGATTCATTCGGGATTTACATTTTTTATTCTTCTAATGGGGGTACCACCTGGAACAAGCTGGAACATAATTGGTTTATAAGCGGAACATCCAGTTATATTTGGACCGTGCCGATTGATACAACCGACCAGGGCCGAATTCGGGTAAAGATATCTAAGGCAGGAACTGGACCTCCAATTACCTTTTATGATTTCTATAACGATACCGGGAACTTTAAAATAACCAATTCAGTAAATTCCCCGGTAGAACTTCGCCCACCGTCAAAACTTACATCTACAGCAATTTCTAACTCGGAAATTGACCTTGCCTGGACCGATAAATCCCACAACGAAAGCGGGTTCCATATCTATCGTAGACTCGAAGGAAGTCCCGGTTATACCACGGTCGGTCGTGTCGGACCCGGAGTTGTTACTTTTAAAGATATCGGACTCGAGCCCTCAACCCCATATTGTTATGTTGTAACCGCCTACAACGATCAGGGTTCTTCAGTTTATAGCAACGAAGCCAGTGCGAATACCGGCTTAATTCTAAGCCAGGTGCCGGCTGCGCCATCTGGACTTGTTGCTACTGCAGTCTCAAGTGCCTCCATTCAGTTATCATGGCAAGACAATGCTAATAACGAAACCGGCTTTTACATTTTCCGCAAGACCCAAGGGACTTCATATAATAATATTGCCACCATCGGTGCTGACTCAACCGGGTATACTGATACCGGGTTAACTCCGGGAACTCA
>JBLMZW010000106.1:0-8355 GCA_050259035.1 Chitinophagales bacterium
AATTTTCCTGGTGGCTATGGCGGAGGGGCCACACCCGTTCCCATCCCGAACACGGAAGTTAAGCCCTCCAGCGCCGATGGTACTGCGTTAGTGGGAGAGTAGGACGCTGCCAGGATTAAAAATTAGAACCCGGTTACATTGTTGACCGGGTTCTCTTATTTGCGGATTCAATTTTCCTGGTGGATCGACGCTCAGGCTTACGGCCTTCGATCCGTCGACATTCCGGCGAGACATCGTCGCCGTCGCCAAACACGGAAGTTAAGCCCTCCAGCGCCGATGGTACTGCGTTAGTGGGAGAGGCCGCAGCTCAGACCTGCGGTCTTCGATCCTGCGGCACTTGGCGAGACATAGTCGCCTTCGTAGAACGCTGCCAGGATTAAAATTTAGAAAGCTCGATCGATTAAAGATCGGGCTTTCCTTTTTGTGGAGGATAACTGATAGCGTCCTACCCTCTTGTGAATTAAGGAAGTTCGCCGCTTCGCGCCGAACTAAGCGACTCAATAGTCGTCTTCTTCGAAGACTCCTTTTCGCTGCTTAGCTGCCAGGATTAAAATTTAGAACCCGGTTACATTGTTGACCGGGTTCTCTTATTTCTTGAATGTAAATCGTATTAAGATAAGTTTGCCTCTCTTAACATTTCAATGACTAATATATGAAAAATTTTTCTGCCCTGGAAGGATTAATATATCGTGACAAAGAAACATACATATAATAACGAACCAAGTTTTATAATGACGAACAGACTCTATAACCAGTCGAATTTTTTCCCATTTAAATGATGACCAATTAGTGTTCCCAATTTACCATTCACAGAAAGTGAGGTGGTTGTTTAGTTTAAGCAGCTAAAGGAGCATTCTTATGGAGACCACTATTGAATTTATTAGGGGAGTAAAAAGACCACATGGTCAGGGGGAGGAAGTGAGGTCTATTGTTTAAGCTTGAGGAGTACACCGAGGTTATGAGTAAGTGTTCCCATTGCGGGTACTGCCAGGCTGTATGTCCCGTATATCGCGAGGACCTTCTGGAGACTCATGTGGCCCGTGCACGGGTCAAGCTTATTAGGGCTGCATTAATGGATAAAACCGTTCCCGTAACCCCGCGTGTTAAAGACATTATAAATCGATGCCTCTTATGCACAAGTTGTACACAGAGCTGTCCCAGTGGGGTCCCTGGTGACGAAATTATCACCGCAGCAAGAATTGAATTGAGCAAGGATAGCGGAGCCGCAGGGGCAGTGAAGAAGTTTGTTTTACGTAAGGTATTAAACCAGCGTGGCCTAGCTGGAGTTCTGGGTAAAGCCGGGTCGATAGCTCAAAAGTTGAACTTGGGACCCAAAGACATGCCAACTTTGGCTAGCAAAGCTTTTGATAAGATGTATGAGGGTACTATCCCGGCCAAAGGGGAGAAAAAAGCGAGAGTAGCCTATTTCATAGGCTGCGGGACGAATTTCCTTTATCCGGATACCGGAGAGGCCGTCGTCAAGGTATTGACTCATAATGGTTTTGAGGTAGTCATTCCCAAAGGAATAGTTTGCTGTGGCATTCCGGCTCTGGCGGAAGGAGACTTTGAGGGGGCCCAGGAATCAGTTAAGACCAATATTGAGATACTGTCCGGGCTGGATGTTGACGCCATCATCACGGATTGCACATCTTGCGGAATGGCCTTTAGAGCCAAGGCCTTAAAAATGTTCCCTGCCGATGATCCTTTCTTAGCTAAAGTTGTCGGAGTAGCCCTTAAGATGTCAGAAGTTACCGACTACCTAACCAGTCAGGGATTAACTATACCTCCTGGGGCACTGCCGAAGAAGGTAACCTATCATGTTCCCTGTCATCGCGGTTGGGCACCTACCGTAGTGGATGCACCGAGGAAATTGGTAGCCGATATTCCAGAGGCACAAATGGTGGAAATGGAGAAACCCGATGATTGCTGCGGGGCTGCCGGCACCTTTTACCTGGAATACCGTGATTTAGCTGAAAGCATACGTTCCCACAAGCTGGAGGATATCAGGGCTAGCGAGGCGGATACCTTGATTACTCAATGTCCAGTCTGCCGTTTTTACTTGAGCGCTCAGCTCAAGGATATCGACGTGCTTCATCCAATCGGGTTACTGGCAAAATCTTATGGGCTGTAGCTTACCTGCGTTTAATTAGTTGTTGAGCTGTTTCGTAATAGGAAAAAGAGGAGGGTAAAAGATGTCCGGGGGATATCAACTAAAAACAGAAGTACTGTCCGGTCCGGCATGTTCGCTCTGCGGTGCCTGTCTGGACTGGTGTCCTTATCTAAAAAATATTGAGGACCACCTGGTTATGAGTTTCGATTGTTTCACCCAGGATGGCCGGTGTTACAGCGGCTGCCCCAGGACTTTTACTGATTGGGGAAAAGTTAGTGAACAGTTTCTGGGAACGGAACTCGAGAATAGTGACATTGGCCCGGTAAAAAGCGTATATAAGGTAAAAGGCGTCAAGCCACCCGGAGGAAAACAAGACGGGGGAACGGTTAGTACCCTGGTTAAAACTGTTCTGAATAATAAGTTGGCTGAGGCCGCCTTAATAACCGGTTCTGATGATAACCTTACCCCTACAGCCGTGTTAACCGATGATCTCCAGGAGATGGAGAAGGCTGCCGGATCGCGTTTTCTGGCGGCACCTTCCATGCGTAAATTAGCAGAGGCTAAAGCCAAGGGCATAAAAAGCCTGGTAGCTGTTGGGCGTCCCTGCCAGGTCCAGGCTCTACGTAAAATGCAGTTCAATCGGCCTGCCGAAACACCCGAGAATGGAGTAATATCAATCGGATTATTCTGCATGTGGTCGCTTTCCTGGAAGTTTAAGGCCTACCTGCAGCAGGAGTGGCCTGGATGCAAGGTGGAAAGAGTCGCTATTCCTCAGCACGGTTTGGAAGTCACCACCGACCAGGGAGTTAAGTTATTGGCTACGGAAAAGGCCAGGAAGTTTATCCGCCCGGGCTGTAGTTATTGTTGGGATATGACATCTGAACTGGCGGATATCTCAGTTGGCGCTTTTGAAGCAGAATCCGGCTGGAATACTGTATTAGTCCGCACAGCTAAAGGACAGGAACTCCTTGATCTGGCCAAAAATAACGGCGAACTGGTAGTGGAGGATTACCCGGCGGCGGAACTGGAACGACTGAAACAGGCCTCCTTTAATAAAAAAGCTCGGGCTCTGAAAGAGTTACAGACCGCATTCGAAAATAACCGCCTGGTACCCTTCATTGATTTACAAAATGCCTGCTACCAGAACGTGCTGGCCAGAGCCGAAGGGAAGGTGAATGGTTAATGGATTGGATGATTACAGCAAATGAATCTGGTAAGACTTACCTGATGCAAGGCAACGAAGCTGTTGCTCGCGGGGCAATGGAATCCGGCATCAGGTTTGCAGCATCATATCCGGGCTCACCCTCTTCGGAAATCCTTGCCTTGCTCGGTGGTGTAGCCGAAGAGAACGGTATGTACGCCGAGTGGTCGGTTAATGAAACCGCTGCTTTAGAAGCGTGTATGGGGGCATCTTTTGCTCAAGTACGCGCTTTATGTGTGATGAAATCCAATGGGGCTCTGACGGTGGCTGATGCTTTGCATAGCGCGGGGCTATCCGGCTGTAAGGGCGGAGTAGTCATTATAGTAGCCGACGACCCCAACTCTCATTCCAGCACCAACGAATTCGATACCCGGCATCAAGCCCGGTCTGCTTCTATACCAATGCTGGAGCCGGGAACTTTTCAGGAAGCCAAGGATATGGTCAAATTCGCCTTTGATCTATCAGAGCAACTACAACAGGTGGTAATCGTGCGCACCGTAACCAGGATAAATCATGGGCGTGGAAACGTTACCCTTGGTTCCCTTCCTGAGGTTAAAAAAGATCCAGTTGCTATAGGTGAATGGGATAAACTGATAGCCTTCCATATATTCCATGACTATCAATTAACCAAAATGGAACAAGCCAAAGAAGTTTTTGAAAAATCCGAGTTTAACTGGTATCGGGGACCCGAGAACCCGGAACTAATGATAATAACTTGCGGGTCAGGCTGGTATTACAGCGCAGAAGCGGTAGATACTCTCGAGCTTAATGACCGGGTGGGAATCTTGAAACTCGGGACTACTTGGCCCTTGCCCGAAGACTTGATCCTGTCCAAGCTAAAACAAACCGCAAAGGTCCTGGTAGTTGAAGAGGTTGATCCATTCCTGGAACAGAATATAGGAATGATTATCGCCCGCAATGCGCTGCAAGTGGAACTCTTAGGGCGTTATGGCAAGGGCGTGCTTCCGAGGATTGGTGAACTTAATCCTGATATAGTGAGGAATGCTCTGGCCAGTCTGACCACTACAACACCTCCCAAGCCGGAACTTGGCTCAGTACCAGAAGGTGAAGCAGTAACAATTCCGGAAAGACAGCTTACCTTCTGTGCCGGATGTCCTCACCGGGCGTCATTCTTTGCTATCAAGCAGGCTTTGCGTATTGATGAAAGAACCGGTGTCGTAATGGGTGATATCGGCTGTTATACCATGGGGGCACAACGCGCAGGGCATTTCCTGTTAAATTCTATCGCCTGTATGGGTGCAGGCATTAACATGGCTGAGGGACTAGGCCAGCTTACCCGATTCGGTTTTGACCAGCCGGTTTTGGCCCTGGCCGGAGACTCTACTTTTTTCCATTCCTGCATTCCCGGCCTGGTGAATGCCAAGTATCACAACTCAGATATGCTTTTTGTTATCCTGGATAACTGGGCGACTGCGATGACCGGATTCCAGCCTCATGCTGGGATAGGCTATACCGCTATGCGTAAAAAAGTAGAGCCTATATCTATTCAGGGGATAGTTGAGGCCATCGGGTGTCGAGTAGAAGTAGCCGATCCTTATAAAGTAGAAGAGACTACTCAGATAATTTATGACCTGGCCCGGGAACCCGGCCTTAAAGTTCTAATATTGAAGCAAGCCTGCGCTACCTTAACCGCGAGATTCGTTGGTAAACGTAAAGCTTGGGTTGATCCCGAACTCTGCCGGGGTGATGACTGCGGCTGTAGTCGGTTCTGCAGTCGAGTATGGGGATGTCCGGGGAACATCTGGGATTACCAGACTGGCAAAGCCAAAATCGATGAAGTAGTATGCATAGGCTGCGGTGTATGCGCGAGTCTATGCCCGGCAGGAGCTATCAAGGTCGAAGGGGGTGCGGCCAGTGAGTAATTTAGTTAAAGATCCATTAAATATCATAATCAGCGGAGTCGGCGGCCAGGGTAATATACTGGCTTCTGAACTCGTTGCTTCCGCACTGGTGGAAAAGGGTTTCTATACCACGGTTGGAGAGACCTACGGTGCATCACAGCGTGGCGGTTCAGTAATGAGTCATGTTCGGGTATCAGAGAAGAAACAATACGGACCGTTAATTCCACGCGGTGAGGCTGATATAATCGTAGGCTTCGAACCAATAGAAACACTGCGCATAGCCCGTGAATATGCAAACAAGGCAACTCAAGTCATTGTAAACACCTGGCCGAATTACCCGATAGGGGTTCTTTGCGGTGAAGCGGTTTACCCGGAAATGAGTGCGATTCAAAAAGAATTGGAATATCTATGCGGTAAGGTAACAGTCATTGAAGCCACTAATTTAGCGCAAGAGTTAGGAAACTCTCAGGCTACCAACATAGTCTTGGTCGGTTCTTTGGCGGCCTGGGACGGAATGCCGTTAACCTTAAACGATTATGATCAGGTTCTTAGTCAGCGGTTTAAGCCCAAGGTATTGGAATTAAACCGGCAGGCATTTTCCGTAGGGTATAACAAGATGCTTTAAGACTAGTGACTGGGTTTAAACCGGGGGGAGGAGACCCTTATGAAAAGGATTTCTTTATTTATACCCTGTACGGTTGACCTGCTTATGTCAGAAGTGGGTCGGGCAACTGTAACTTTACTTAAAAAGGCAGGGGTCATTCCGGTCTACCATCCGGAACAGACCTGCTGCGGCCACCCGGCCATAACTGCCGGTGTAGATGAACTGGCTGTTGATTTAGCCAAAAGGTTTATTGAAATCTTTGAAAAGGACGATTACATTGTTTGTCCGGCCGGTTCGTGCATCTATACCGTTAAAAAGCTTTATTCCAAGGTTCTGGCTGGAGAGCCTTCCTGGAAAGAACGGGCTGAGAGAATTGGGTCCCGGGTTTACGAATTATCACAATTCCTGGTGGACGTTTTAGGAATTGAGGACCTGGGAGCTGAGTATCATGGTAAGATCGCTTATCACGAATCATGCAGCCTTCTTCGCCAACTGGGCATAAGCGCCCAGCCTAAACGTTTATTGCAGAATGTTAAAGGCGTTGAGCAGGTCCCGTTAAATGAAGCAGATGCATGCTGTGGATTTGGCGGGGAATTCTCTTATCGTTTTGCGGAACTTTCGGCCGCTGTGGTAGGCGATAAAGTAAAGAACTTCCTGGATAGTGGCGCGGAAATCTTAATTCTGTCAGACCCGGGCTGTCTTCTCAACGTCTCGGGTTACCTTAGACGCCACCACCCAGAGAAAAAGGCTATGCATTTAGCTGTCTTTTTAGCCAATAACATGGCGGAGGTGACAGCATGATTCCTCAAACCGAGCGGTTCCAGGAATTTGTGAGGGAAAACCTTAAGAATTTACCCCAACGCCAGCTGGGGGCGCAAATTGCGGCTATTTTCAAGTATCTACGAAAAATGGCCATAGATAGTTATCCTGATCCGGAACAAGCCCGAACCGAGGTTGCCAACATTCGTGAACAGAGCTTAAATAATCTGCCCTGGTTGCTGGAACAGTTTGAGGCCAAAGCCAGTGAGGCAGGTTCGATTGTTCACTGGGCCCGGGATGCCCGGGAAGCGAATCAGATAATTATCGATCTTATCAAGTCGCGCGATATAACTCTGGCAGTTAAAGGCAAATCCATGATAAGTGAGGAAACCGGTCTAAATCATGAGTTAGAAGCATCGGGAGTTCAAGTCTTTGAAGGTGATCTGGGAGAATTTATTATCCAGCAAAAGGGACTTTCTCCCTTTCATATTGTAGGCCCGGCGGTTAATCTACCGGTTTCGGAGATATCGGACTTGTTTGTTGAGATAATGGGCATAGAGCCTACCAACAATCCCGAAAAGCTGGGTAGGGCAGCCAGAAATTATTTGCGCGAAAAGTTTGCCCGGGCAGGAGTGGGGATTACCGGAGTTAACGTAGCCATTGCAGAGACTGGATCGATTTTGCTGGTGGAGAACGAGGGAAACATCAGAATGGCCACCAGCCAACCACGTATTCATATTGCCTTGATGAGTATTGAAAAAGTAGTTGGTACACTCGAGGAAGCATTTAAGGTAGCTGATATCCTGGTCCGCAATTGCACGGGCCAAAAAATTCCGGCATATATTTCCCTGTTAACCGGCCCCAGAAAGCCGGACGAAAAAGACGGACCCGAAGAGACGCATATTGTCATCCTGGATAATGGGCGAACCAGGATCTACCACGATCCGGAACTGCGCAATGCCTTAAGGTGCATCCGTTGTGGAGCCTGCCTGGGAGTATGTACAGTCTTTACCAGGATAGGTGGGCCAGCCTATGGTTGGGTTTATTCTGGCCCTATGGGAGCGGTCTTAAATCCTTTACTTCTGGGGATAGACAAGTGTCAGGATTTATTTCAGGCATGCACGCAGTGCGGAAGCTGCACGGAAGCATGTCCGACGGGCATTAAACACCCGGAAATGTACCATCGCTATCGCCGGATGCTGATGCAGGGAAACTCGGATTTTGTGTCACGCAAAGTAATCCCCGCAGATTACCGGCTTATGAAAATATGGTCCTGGGGTATGCGGAGGCCGTGGAGATACCGATTTGGCGGGTATATGGTTCGCCGAGCGCTAGGGTTTAAAGCCCGGGGAGGGGTAATAAAAAGTTTTCCGGTTATGAAGGGATGGTTCGCTGACCGGGACTTAATCGCACCTTCCCAGGATACCTTCAGGAACTGGTGGAAAAAAGAAGGCCTGGCTCTATCGAAGACGAACCGATCCACCGAGGGAGGTGTCTGAGTTGACAGGCAACCCCAGAGAAGAAATCCTGGTTCAACTGAAAAAAACGGCACCGGCGTCCAGTGGGATAAGAAAATCTGCAGAAAGTGATGTCATACCGGGGGCGATTGAAAAGTTCGTGCAAAACATCGAACAAAACGCGGCTAGAGCCTTTCATGTTAATGATTATACTGAGGCAGGTGATGTTATAACTGAATATCTAAAGGACCGAAACGTCAAATCCTTGCTCATGGTGGATGACGATCGGCTTGATTATTCAACCATGAAAAGGATTATAGATGATCTGCCGGGGGAATGTACTGTTGCGAGCGAACTGGATA
>JBLMZW010000107.1:0-4707 GCA_050259035.1 Chitinophagales bacterium
GGGCAGGCGGTGAAGCCGCTAACGTTTGGATTCTTCCATGCCACCTATAAGGGACTCTATCAGGGTTTGCTTCAGACCGGACGCTTCCTTCTTCTAGTCGTCGCTGGTGCGCTTCTGCCGATGACCACCTCGCCAACAGAGATCACCATGGGGCTTGAATATCTGCTGAGGCCCCTGCGCATCGTCGGCGTATCGTCGCAGAACGTTGCTACAATGGTATCCGTCGCTCTTCGCTTTGTTCCAATCCTGCTCGATGAAACGCAAAGCGCCCGCGAAGCTCAATGGGCCCGGGGCGCCAACCTTAGCAACCATAGTCTGAAAAGCAGCTTCGAGTTCATTACCCGCCTCAGTATACCCGTGCTCCTCAGCGCATTTCGCCACGCTGACCAACTCGTCGATGCCATGACGGCGCGGGGATACCATCAAGGCCCAAGGACCTACCTCCACGATCTTAAGCTGAAGACTCCTGACTACATCGTCCTCGCCGCCACTGCTGCAGTGTGCGCAGCCGCTGCAGTCGTTTCCTTTTAGACCAGAGCAACCTTATTGATCATCTTTATAAGATTATCCATATAAGCACTGTTGTATATCACTTTTGATTTTTTATTACTATCATCCAGTGTTTTTACAGTTGCTAATTTCATGTCCTGCAAATAATTTTTTAATACACTTAGTTCATCGATATCTTTGCTGTTGCAAATAGCCATGTAGATCTTACCATCAACATCAAATACGGGGGTCCCGGTTACAATCAGATCTTTCCCGTTCATTCCCCTTTGAATCATTGTAATCGGCCTTTTTTCCCTTAATACAATAGCGCAAACAGACGGTCTAAAGATGCCTTCCTCTTCGGCTTTTAGCACCGACTTGCCCAAAACCGCACTCACAGGGGCACCTGTCATTCTCTCAAAGGAATCATTAGCATACACCGTTATACCTTTTTCATCTGTCACATAAATACTGTCAGAGGAATACTCAATGATATCCCATAATTCCTCATTAACATAAATTAGTCTATTCTAGAACATGGCTCCATCAGTTCTCTATACTGCATCTGCCAAGTCCACCACATTCTTATTATTCAATCCTATTTAATATATGACAGGGTGTGATTTAGATCATAAGTCTTCCATCAATTGGCACCAACTTCATGCCTTTGCATCCTGGTTTTTTCAGGCCATTAATCACGTTGCCTTAAAGGTCTTTACTTCTAACTTAGATATCATAAAAAGCCTATCATGAGGCTAGGAACCTGATAACCTATATCCCCGTTCCTCAACGCCATCCCTAAACCGATCTAAGTCACTCGTTCCGCAACCTCAACCATCTTTAAAATCAAAAAGATCCCCGAATGTGACTAACTTGGTGGGGGCCGACCACTTTGAATTGAGACCACAACCGACCGGATCTTACTAAATAGGCGTAATGTCTGGGGTCATCAACAAGCTAAAAAACCCGGAGCACGTTCATAAAGAACCTGTCCGGGTTTTTAGTGTTCACGCTGGGGACAATTACTCCCAGGAATCTAAACCGAATAATAGTTAATCAGGCTTCCTCGCAGGATGATGTCACGTTCATCGCCTGACAGCTTCTTTAAAAACAGGTCAATTTCCCTCATGCCCTGGCTGCCTATTATCTGAGCCCTGATTATTTCATCACCATTTCGTAATTTCTCTCGAATATCCGGGATAAAAACCAGGTCACCCACCTCAAAGCTAACGTCTCTGTCAACGGTAAACGGAAGCATTCCCCAATTTATAAGGTTGCTGCGATATCTTTTGGTAGCATATTCGACTGCAATATTCGCCCAGGCTCCCAGCACCTTCTGGCACGATGCCGCCTGCTCCCGCGCAGAACCGTCTCCTGGCTTTATGGCGTATACCACGCTGCCGATTTCGATGGTTTTTAGCAGTTCGGGTAGGTCGGCAAATTGTTTATTGTGAGCAATTATCTTGGCACAAATTGCTTTTAGTCCATCTGAAATCGACTGGGCTTCCGCCGGACCATCTACCAGCTGGCGCCGCTCCTGCTCCAATGATCTTATAGCCTTGGCTTTGCCAACATAACCCGGGTCTTTTCTTGACAGAGTAAACTCAGCCAATCTCTGCGGATTGGAACGGAACGATGAGGTCTCCCCGGAAGGAATCAGCTCATCGGTGGTCGTAACCGGATCAGTAATTACCGTGGCTACTTTCAATACCAGATTTTGCGGCAGGGCGCTCATGGATGGCCAGTCAGCAATGTTGGGCCCAAATCTCAAGGACTCATCAACTGACGGCTTTTGGAAGCCATTATATACCCGGTTGGCATATATCTCCGGGTTAAAGGTATAGCTTACCCGGGCGGGCTTAATATCCATCTCGGTTGCCGGAGTCAGTATTCCGCCATTCAGAGCAGTAGCGGCAATCGATCTGGCATCCATCAGGGCCACCGAGGAGATCTGGCCTTCTCCCGGTTTCGAGCCTTCCCGGTTAGGGAAGTTGCGGGTTGAATGCCGGACGCTTAAGCCTCCATGGGCTGGTACATCACCGGCGCCAAAACAGGGACCGCAGAAGGCGGTTTTGATAGTAATACCGGCCGCCAACAGTTTGGCAGCCGCGTTGTCTCTGATCAATTCATAGTAGATCGGCTGGCTGGCGGGGTATACGCTGAATGCTAATTCTCCATAGCCTATTGAATGCTTATCCACCATAGATGCAATTTCGTATAAATTCTCAAAAGAACCACCGGCACAGCCGGCTACCACCGCCTGGTTCACTTTGGGCCTGCCGTTAACAATTTTATCAGTCAATTTAAACTGTATATTGGGATTTTCGATTTGTTTTTGGCCTTCTATCTCTACGGTACGTAAAATATCATAGGCATTCTGGTTTAACTCGTTAATAGTAAACACATTACTGGGATGGAAAGGCAAGGCAATCATGGGTTCGACTTTGTCCAGGTCAACCATGATAAGACCATCGTAATACGCAACCTTGCCCGGCTGTAATTTGGTATAACACTCGGGACGGCCATGGGTTTTATAGTAGCGTTTTACCTTGTCGTCAGTAGCCCAGATCGAACTTAAACAGGTGGTCTCGGTAGTCATTACATCAATGCCGTTGCGGAAATCCACTGATAATTCATCGATGCCAGGGCCGATGAATTCCAAAACCTTGTTATTAACAAAACCATTGCCAAACACCGCCCCGATTATCGTCAGAGCCACATCCTGCGGACCCACTCCCGGCTTGGGCTTACCATCCAGGTAGACGGCAATAACATCCGGATAAGCCACGTCATAGGTCTTTTCCAAGAGCTGTTTTACCAATTCGGGTCCGCCCTCGCCAATTCCCATGGTACCAAGTGCGCCATAACGGGTATGGCTGTCGGAGCCCAGAATCATGTTGCCACAGCAGCTCATCATTTCTCGCATATACTGATGGATTACCGCCTGATGGGCCGGAACATAAATTCCTCCATACTTATGCGCTGCCGACAGACCAAAAACATGGTCGTCTTCATTAATAGTGCCGCCCACCGCACAAAGGCTGTTATGGCAGTTGGTCAAAATATAAGGAACCGGAAATTCTTGCAGTCCGCTGGCCCGGGCAGTCTGAACAATCCCGACATAGGTAATATCGTGTGAAGCCAGGGCATCAAAGCGAACCTTCAAATTGTTCATATCGCCGGAAGTATTATGTTTAGACAGGATGCCATAGGCAATGGTATTCTGTCTGGCTTGATCACGATCTAATTTGCTAATATCACGAGGCAAGTCTCCACCGTCATTCAAGATATGAGCAGCGTCGCCTTGCTCTATAAGAGTCTTTCTGTTTAAGAAGAATACCCCATTATCTATTAAGCGAACCATAACAGTCCCTCCAAATAATCATCAATAACTAACATTAGGCAAAACTCAGTTAATATTCTAACATAAAATTGTTGCAAGGAAAAAAGCTTGACCAGGAGATCCGCCGCAGGACCCGGGAAGCAGGCACTTTCCCTGACAGCAATTCGTCATGGATGCTGATCTGTTCCCGGTAAGGCATGTAACCGGCAAAAGCATATAAGACTTCCTATTTTCTTGGTCCTAAACCTCTCACATTTTAAAAAACCTCGTCCTTTAATAGTAGGGATTCCCAGAAACTTAGCGAAAATACATGTAATACTATTGAGTACTGAAGGAGGATAGAAATGGGTGCATGGGGCTCTGGGGTATTTGAAAATGACTCCGCTTTGGATTGGCTGGATGAAGTAATTGAATCTAATTCTCTAGATAAAATTCTGCAGCCATTAAAAAGGGTTATAAACTCGAGAAGCAGGACCATCCTTGGAATTTTCCATACCAAGAACAATTATCTTGAGGAACCCTTGGGCTCTGAAGCTCTAGCTGCTAGTGAGATAATTGCTGCTTTATTAAAGTGCCCTGGTTCCAATATTTCTGAGGAATTAAACGATTGGGTAGAAAAGAGCAGTCTTAAAGTTAATATAAATACAGCCGCTCTAGCTGCAGAAGCCGTAAAAATCGTAAAAGCAGATTCCGAGCTAAAAGAACTCTGGGAAGAATCTGATAGCTATTCGGAATGGCTCGATGTTGTTAACGACCTAGAGAAAAGGTTACTTGGAATGTAATGTAGCTTAATGCTGTTATTCGTACACCTTACTTCATAAAAGAATTAAAAAATAGATCCTCTGTAACGGCACCCCCGGTAATAATCCCTATTC
>JBLMZW010000108.1:0-4520 GCA_050259035.1 Chitinophagales bacterium
GTGCCTGAAGCTAAAGAGGACCTTACCGGAACCCAGATCGGCGATGCCATGGATCTTATAATCAGTAAAAACATCTTCAGTTCAACCGGCGGAGACCTTACCAGTAAGGTTTAAGCCAGAATCGTAACCCGCGACGTAACCGCAGTCACGTTATCCTAAACAGTTGGGGGGCGGGGTTAAGCGCAGCTAGCCCATCGCCCCCCGCTCCCATTGGGGGCTGTTTTTCGGGAACACCGCGTTAAGGTTAAAGGTTAACAGTGGAGACCTCATGAATTTTGCTTTTCACGTCTTACTTTTTACCGAATTCCAGCCAGGCAAAACTGGGAAAGCCGGGCACGAGCCCGGCGGCCAGGCTGGAGCCTGGCGATCCCGGTAAGCCCGTTAAACGTTAAAAGTTAAGGGTTAAACGTGGAAGCTACGGCGTTTTACTTCTTACGTCTCACTTTTAACCGAATTCCAGCCAAGCAGAACTGGGAAAGCCGGGCACGAGCCCGGCGGCCAGGCTGGAGCCTGGCGATCCCGGTAATCCCGTTAAACGTTAAAAGTTAAGGGTTAGTAATGGGAGCCCCTTACGTCTTACGTCTTACGTCTTACGTTTCACTTTTAACCTTTTACCACCACGAAGTGAAGCGCCCCAGCGGCCGAAGGCCGCACGTTTCACCTTTTACGTTTCACCTTTTACGTTTCACTTTTAACCTTTAACTCAGGAAAGGAGGTATCACATGGACATCACCCTACTAAAAGCCTTGTTCGAAGCTAGTCCCTGGGCCGCCCTACTGGCCTGGACCCTCTGGCGCTTCGACCAGTTCAACAACCGCATAGTTGAGGAAAGTCGGGCCCGTGAAGAACGCCTGCTGGCCGATGCCAGGGCCCGAGAAGAAAAACTCTCCGCCTGTATGGAAAAATTCGCGGAAAACCAGTCTATCTTAGCCACCGAAGTAGCCAGAATCCGAGAAGACGTGGACGACATAAAGGAAGAACTTCAGAAGCCAGATACATAAAACCCTGATATCAGGGTTTTTTTTTATTTACTTTCCTCGTTTCCTAACCCTTCCTTCATATGTTTATCAAGCATTGACCCCTAATGCCATCCCTGCTATATTAATTAAAATTCTCGTGCCTGGAGGAATTCTACGGGCAGCAAAGAATCCAACAGTGCGAGTTTTTAGTAGAATCTAGGAATGGTTGTGCAATACAGTTGAAAATCTGGCGGTGGGCAAGACTTGAGGGCGGACCATTATTCGAAGAAAGTATGGGGGACTTAAGGAGGACATTTCTATGCAAGAGATAATCAAATTAAGTAAAGAACAAAAACAGGAAATGATTTCAGCAATTCAAACCTATTTTTTGAAAGAAAGAGACGAGCAACTGGGCGAATTAGCCGCACATCTAATCTTAGATTTTTTCTTAAAAGCACTAGGACCAAAAATCTATAACCAGGGTGTCTATGATTCATATAAGTATATGACTGATAGGATTGAGGATTTACTGTCTCTTCAGAAGTATTAGCTTAATTCTTTTTGTATACTCTCGCCCCTTTCCGATTCACCAGAAACAACCCTACGAGCACCTGACTTTTCATCAGGATAAATAAAAACGGGAACTCGTAGGCTCCTGCCGGGATCGCTGGGCTCCAGCCCGGCCCGTTTCACTATTTATTAGTTAAACGTTAAAAGTTAAACGTGATACTTGCTGCGTTTTGAACTCTTCCCTCTCCTATCTCCATAATCCAAAATTAATCCATTCTTTTTATTGACACAATGACAATAATAAACATATTATTAATTAAACAATTGTTTAATTGTTAATGGAGGGAATGGTTATATGAAAAACCTCGACCATCATGATTCCTCGACCAATAAAGACCTTTGCGATAGTTTTTGCCCTTCAAATAACAATATGGAAAAGCTAAAAGAGAAGGTTTTGGAGGTTGCAGGACTTTCTGAGATTTTTAAGGTCCTGGGTGATGAGACCAGAACCAAAATACTTTACCTGTTATCCGAGCAAAGGCTTTGTGTCTGCGATATCGCCGTTATTTTAGATATGAGTCTGCCGGCAGTATCACATCATTTGCGGCTTTTAAAAGCGTTTCGGCTGGTTAAATATGCCCGTGAGGGTAAGATGGTGTACTACTCTTTGGAAGATGAACACATTATTAATGTGATCCGGGAAGCTCAGAATCACTTTGCTGAAGGACGTTAACTGTTATTCTGTTTATCTCTGTTTATTGAAGTGAAAGAAGGAGTAACCATGCGATATTCGCTAGTCGGTCTGGACTGTCCGAACTGCGCTGCCAAAATCGAGCGGGAACTTCGCAAAGTAGATGGTCTGGAGGACGTAAACGTTAACTTCAATACATTGAGTATAGAGCTGCCGGAGGTATTAGCAGAAAAAGCCCGGGCCATTATTAAGCGGGTGGAACCGGACGTGGAACTGCAAGCGGCTGAGAACATACGAGCTTTCCAACCAACAGAAGAAGAACATAAAAGTCTCTGGGTGATTATCGGAGCAGGTATACTATTTGTTATCGGATTCGTATTTAATGAATCATTGCATAATACGCCATATTCCTGGGCCGAGTATGCAGTTCTAATTCCAGCCTATCTTCTCGTTGGCGGCTCAGTAATCATAGCCGCTATTAAAAAGTTGGCCAACCGCCAATTCTTCGATGAAAACTTTTTAATGACCATTGCTACCGGCGGGGCTATAGCCATCCACCAATTGCCGGAGGCAGTGGGAGTTATGCTTTTTTATGCGGTGGGAGAACACCTGCAGGACCGGGCAGTCGACCACTCCCGGCGATCCATCACCGCTTTGCTTAATATTCAGCCCGAATATGCCAATTTGAAAGATAACGGCGGAATGCGACAAGTAAGACCGGAAGAAGTAGAGGTCGGCCAGATAATAATCATTAAGCCGGGGGAAAAAGTACCGCTGGATGGCGAGGTTATTGATGGAACATCATTTGTAGATACGTCTGCCTTAACCGGAGAATCAGTTCCGCGTAAAATTGAGACAGGTGAAACAATATTATCCGGTATGATCAACGGTCAGGGGCTTCTTACGGTTATGGTAGCCAAACCGTTTAAAGACTCATCAGTAGCCAGAATCCTGCAACTGGTTGAGAAGGCCAGCGAGCGCAAGGCTCCTACCGAACAGTTCATAACCAGGTTTGCCAACTACTATACCCCAGTTGTAGTGGCGGCTGCGGCACTAATTGCCATTATCCCGCCCTTACTGCTGTCGGGAGCCACCTTCAGCGAATGGATTTACCGGGCTCTGATATTGCTGGTTATTTCCTGCCCCTGTGCCCTGGTAGTATCCATTCCGTTAGGCTATTTCGGCGGAATTGGAGCGGCATCGAAAAACGGAATCCTGGTTAAGGGAGCCAACTATATAGATGCCCTCGGGCAAGTCGACACAGTAATTTTTGACAAGACCGGTACCTTAACCAAAGGAGTTTTTCAGGTAACGGAGATTGTAACCAAAAACAACATCGACCAGGAAGAAATCCTGGCAGCAGCTGCCGGGGCGGAAATATACAGCAACCACCCGATTGCCCAATCGATCTTAGCTGCCTATAAGGAGAAAACCGGCAATGAGATCACGGACGACCAGGTCCAGGACTACGTAGAAATTCCTGCTCATGGAATCAGCGCCACGGTAAACAGCCGTCAAGTTCTGGCTGGAAACGACCGGTTGATGCACAGAGAAAATATCATCCACGAAGACTGTGATGTGACAGGAACCATCGTATATGTGGCCATCGATAGGGTTTATGCCGGATATATCGTCATCTCTGATGAAATAAAACCTGATGCCAAAGAGGCAATAAGCCAGTTAAAGCAGTTAGGAATCAGAAAGACCGTTATGTTGACCGGCGATGATAAAACCGTGGCTGAAAAAGTCAGCCATGAATTAGGGATTGATTCGTATTTCGCGGAACTACTGCCGGAAGATAAGGTCCGAATGGTTGAAGAACTGGAAAAGGACATAAAGGATAGAAACAAACAAAAACTGGCGTTTGTCGGTGACGGCATCAATGATGCTCCGGTTATCACCAGAGCCGACATTGGAGTCGCAATGGGCGGATTAGGCAGTGACGCGGTAATTGAAGCTGCGGATGTAGTTCTGATGGAGGATACCCCATCTAAACTGGCAACGGGAGTGGAAATTGCTAAAAGAACCGAACATATTGTCAAGCAGAATATTTACCTGGCCTTGGTAGTAAAAGCCTTCTTCATACTGCTTGGAACTATCGGTGTGGCCAGTATCTGGGAGGCGGTTTTTGCCGACGTGGGAGTAACGCTGTTAGCAGTATTAAATGCTAGCCGAACCCTACAGCGCGGAAAAGGTTCAGTCGCCGCCTGAGCTGCAGGATGAAATTTTGGGAGGGTTGCAGAATGGACATTACTGGAGGAATTCTGGTCGGAACGTTATTTATAATATATTTTCTTTTATGGAAGGTTAAAAGGGCATGGCAAATTAAGAATACCGGGATCGACCCAAAGGTAATTAGC
>JBLMZW010000109.1:0-2923 GCA_050259035.1 Chitinophagales bacterium
TATATGCTAATAGGGTGACGTAATGGAATTGATTTGGACCGGTTTGCTCAAGGCTTTCCAAATCATCGTGACTTTAGACCGCGATGTCCTGGAAGTTGCCTGGCTTACCTTTAAGGTCTCCGGAACAGCTACCTTTATCAGTGTTTTGATCGGACTTCCGCTCGGTGCCCTATTAGCATTGACCAGATTCCCGGGCCGGAACTTCCTGGTCAGTCTCGCTAATTTCGGTATGGGCTTGCCTCCTGTTGTCGTTGGCCTCTGGGTAAGCATTTTTCTTTGGCGTTCCGGCCCGCTGGGAGCTCTGAATCTGATATATACACCGACTGCTATAATACTAGCCCAGTCGATTATTGCCGCCCCGATTGTAATCAGCTTTAGTTTGGCCGCTATCCAGCAGCTCAAACCCAAATTGCGTCTGCAATTGCTTGCCCTCGGCGCAAATAAATTCCAGGTGTTTCTATACCTATTAAATGAAGCCAAGTTGGGTCTAATGGCTGCCGTTATTGCAGGCTTTGGCGGAGTCGTTTCTGAAGTCGGCGCTTCAATGATGGTGGGAGGAAATATCAAGGGAATGACCAGGGTTTTAACCACAGCTACCGTGATGGAAGTGTCCAAAGGTGCCTTTGACGTAGCTATCGCTTTGAGTCTGCTCCTGCTGCTGCTTGCCTATACCGTAACGGCTTTTCTGACCGCGATTCAGCAACGGCGGTCCGAGCTATGAAACCACCTGTTATCGAACTCGAGCAAGTGACTGTGGTCAAAGGCGAAAAAAACATCCTGGATATCGACCATCTAATGCTGAGAATGGGGGAGCGAGTCAGCTTCATGGGACCGAATGGTGCCGGAAAAACCACACTACTGAACGTAATGGCACTACTACAGCCAACCACCACTGGAACACTGTCACTGTTTGGTGAAGACACGGCTAAACAAAATACTCTCCAACTCCGCCGCCGTATGGGTATGGTATTCCAGGAACCATTGCTTCTCGACATTTCAGTTTACAGCAATATTGAACTAGGCCTGCGGTTTCGGGAAGTTGGCAAAAGCGAGCGAGCCGACCGGGTTAACTACTGGCTTGACAAACTAGGTATCCGGCATTTATCTGATCGATCACCCAGGTTTCTCTCGGGAGGGGAGGCTCAACGTACGAATCTGGCCAGGGCTTTTGTTTTGGAACCCGAAATAATATTTTTCGATGAGCCGTTCAATAACATAGACTCAAGATCTCGTGATAATATCATTGATCAGATAGATACTTTCCTAAAGAATTCTGGGGCGACAGCTATTTTCGTACTTCACCAAATGGAGCATACTGTGAAACTTGCCTATACGATCAACTATCTTGATGATGGAAAACTGATTCTAACGAAAAGGGCATGATAAAGTGCCCTTTATTATTTAGTATAAAGAGCAGAACAAAACGTAAAGATACAGTTTATATACCACATGATGTACTAATCGACTAATCCTTCATTTTGTTTCTACGGGCTTGCCAATATATTCCTTAGTTTTTAGAGAACTGAAATTAACAGTACTTAAGGCTGTTCTTGTTATGAAAAATCATATTGACCCGGCCCTTGGGGTCGGGTTTATACTGACCTTAGAGGAGGGAATGGCAGTGGAAAACAGTATTAAGATTGGCGATTTCGTTAAACTTACTGGAAGCACTTTAAAGACCGTTAACTATTACCATAAAATCGGTTTGCTGCCTGTGCCTCAGCGTACTTCCGGAGGATACCGTTTATACGGGTTGGAAGATTTGAACCGGATGCGTTTGATCAAACATTTTAAATCACTGGGCCTAGACTTAAAGCATATTAAAGAAATAGTGGGCGACCAATATAACCCGAAACCTTCGAGGGAGGTCTTGCAGTCTTTACGCCGCGAATTGGTAAACGAGAAAAAAACCTTAGAAGAACGAATAACTAAAATTGATACTCTTCTGGGTAATGATGCGCCGTTACTGGATGAAGACTGTTTCGACTCCACTTCCTTCCAAATGGTCGCTGAGATACTAGGGGCGGATCAGATTGAGAAATATTCTGATACCAGCCCCGAAATATATGATCAGCACCGCAAGTTGTATGGTATCCTGGATGATTTCCAGTGGGGTGGAGATTACGGGGAGAGTTTTCGGGCCCTGGCCGAATATTTTGAAACGCATCCCGAAAAATATCAGCTGGCCTTGGAGTCAGGTGCGCGTTGGGCGGAGATTTCCCACCTTGACGAAGACGATCCTCGGGTTGAGGCTTTTGCCCGTGAATCCGTTGCTTTGGTCAACAGCATGCCTCCGGTGAAAGAATTATATCGTGCTAATCCGGGAATGAATCAGCCCCTGGAAAGCTTATATCAGGAAATGGTCGCGGGCGTGCTGACACCCGCCCAAATCAAGTATCAGCAGCTTTTTAAGAAACTTCTTCTATCCGAAGACGAGTAACTAGTAAGCGTTCGTAAAATAATCAGAGTCAGGAGGTAAAAAGTATGGGAGACAACACAAATTTATCGGCATCCAAAGCCTATTCAGTACCAATAGTAATTATGATCGTGGTGGGCCTTATATTATTTCTTCCCGCGGGTTCCTTTAAATTTTGGCAAGGATGGATTTGGTGGTCCATAATTTCTGTAATGACACTTTTTATTACCACCTATTTTGTTAAAAAAGATCGGGGACTTTTATCGAGACGGATGAAGGTCAAAGAAAAAGAACAACAACCTGCCATAATCAAGATTTTGTCTTTCTTGTCTCTAATGGCTTATATAGTTCCCGGCTTTGATTTTCGTTACCATTGGTCAGCAGTACCGGATTGGGCCATAATTGCCGCTAATGCTTTGGTCTTTTTGGGATATTTATTTATTTTCTTAGTCTTCAGGGAAAACAGTTATGCCTCGACTGTTATCCAGGTAGAAAAAGAACAAGAAG
>JBLMZW010000110.1:0-3430 GCA_050259035.1 Chitinophagales bacterium
ATTACTTCGAATATTCCCACGACAACTATCCTCCAACCACCAGTAACTCTAACTCTAGTACTACTCCGAATCGTTCTCGGATCCTGGCACGAACGATCTCAATTAACTTCAAAACATCTTCAGCGGTAGCGTGACCCCGGTTAATTATAAAACCGGCATGTTTTTCCGAGACCTGAGCATCGCCAACCATAAATCCCTTCAACCCTACCTCTTCGATCATTGGTCCAACGAAATGGCCCTCCGGCCGCCTAAAAACGCTGCCTCCGGACGGATATTCCAGGGGCTGTTTATCGGATCGGGCTTTAGAATACTCCTTCATGGCAGCCTCTATAGACTCAGTGTCTCCCGGATATAATTCGAATTCCGCCTCTAATATTAAATAGTCCGTAGACTGAAAAATACTCTTACGATAGCCCCAATGCATTTGATCTCTATTAAAGACTTCTTCATTACCATTACGGTCAAGTACTTTAACCCGGTTAACCACTTGACTGATTTCACCACCGTAGGCCCCAGCGTTCATATAGACCGCCCCTCCGACTGAACCAGGAATCCCTTCCGCAAACTCCAGCCCAGTCAAGCCCCGCAATAAGGCCTCTCGGGAAGTCTCTGACATAGTATTTCCTGCCAAAGCCGTCAAGTTATTATGAGTTCCACCTAACTTTCTAAAGGACTCTCCCAACTTGATAACCAGACCACGGATGCCAGCATCCCGTACCAGGAGGTTGCTTCCCTGTCCCATAATAAAAAAACTTATATTTCTTAGTCGTGCCCAACCAATCGCAGCCTTCACTTCTTCAATGCTGCGTGGAACAACCAGAATATCTGCCGGTCCTCCAATACGAAATGTCGTATGCAGGTTCATTGGTTCATCGTACCGGATAATCTCCGGGGAAATGACCTGTTCTAACCGCATGACAATCTCCTTAAAATAATTATTGGAACTTGAACGGGCTGCTGTTTACTTCCAACTGTAGGATAATTAGAAAAAGGCTGCGTGAGTGTTTCATTGCAGTAACTGGCTCTCATAAAAGATATGATAACCAAACATACATATTATTCCATGTTTTATTCTAACAAACCATCTATTAACCTAATTCCATCGCCAGGGTAGGAGCTTCAGGTATTACTGCAATACCAGCCTCCGGCCCCAGGTTAGCATAAGCATATTCCAACCCTGCCTCGATGGAGGATGCCGGTATCATAAAAGCTTTTTTAACCAATTCAGGATCCATATCACTTACCAGAACTATATCGCATTTATCCAATACACCACAGATGGCAAAAGCCTTATGGCCGCCAAGTTCGAAATGGTTCTTAAACCTCTCCTTAATATCTTCAGGTGTATTGGCTTCATTTACCCAGCGCGAGAAAGTATCTTCTCCCATCCCTTCACCGCATTGGGCCGCCAAAATTATTACCCCTCCGGGCTTTACTGCCTGAGCCGCTGAATCCAAAGCCTTTTGGGCCTGATAAAGATTGATATCTTTGGGATGCCCCCCACAGCCAGCAACTACAATATCCGCCTGCTTATTCAGCCGATAAACACTTGATGCCCGGCATATCTCAGTTCCTCTTAACCAGGCGGCTTCCAGGTCTCCGGCCACCGCCGCTGCGATTTTCTTGTGATCATCTGTAAGCACATTAAGAATGAAATCGACCCCTACCTTTTGGGCCGCTTCCAACAAAATATGGTGCACCGGATTATCATGAATATTGCCCAATCGAGCCCGAGGATCAGCCATCATAGAATGGCTGGCTTCTATGGTAGCTCTTCCTGCGATGCCAGGAACAATTGACTTTCTCCCTCCGGAATAACCGGCAAAGTAATGCAATCCAACTAACCCGGTAGTAACCAGGATACCCGCCTCCACCGCCCGGCGGTTGACCAGCAGTTCGATGCCGCCACTCAATCTGCCTAAATTAACTAAATCCTGATCCGGGTTATGATTAACCACCTTATACTTATGGCAGATTTCCTGACCGTATAATTCTTCATTTTCTTTTTCCGTCTGTGCCCGGTGTATGCCATTGGCCACCAGCAAAGTGATCTGATCCGGGGCTATCCCACCAGCCTCAAGTTCTTGTAGGAGCCCGGGCAACATTATTTTATAAGGGGTCGGCCGGGTTATATCATTAATAACGACTACCGCATTGGCCCCGCCCTTCTTCTTAACCAGTTCGCGCAGCCCTTCCGAACCTATCGGATTATTCAAAGCGTTATTTACCAGTTCCTTTTCATCCATCATCTGGCTTGAACTGGGCCGTTCAATAATCGCCTCTATCCTATTATCGGGAATGCTGAAACTGATATCTCTCTTTCCATACTTCCAGGTGAAATCCATTATATATTTCTCCATTTCCTCTGTTTCCAAATTTAATTATAACAAAGTAAGGGGGAAAGAAAAATTCATCAGTCAGAACCTGTTTTCATGTATGTTATAATATACCCTGTAAGTTTAAAAGGTTGTATTTATGGGCTTTTCTTCAATGTGAAAAACCAGTTTGGAATAATTCTCGGGATGGGGAGTGGCGATGGATAAAGATACGATTAAACAGACTTTAGTAACCATGTTAGGTAAGGACAAAGTATTAACTGATGATCTTGACCTTATGTATTATTCCTACGACAGTTCTTTCCTGACCAAAAGAACCAGAATAAATCCGGACGTGGTCGTTCTGCCCCGTTCCACCGAGGACGTTCAGGCAGTAATGCGTTTTGCCACCGAAAATAGTATTCCGGTGACTCCGCGCGGTGCAGGTACCGGGGAGACCGGCGGCAGTGCCCCCTTATCCGGTGGTATAGTTCTCGATCTTTCATCCTGGGATGAAATCGTAGAAGTAGACGCTGCTAATATGCAGGTAACAGTTAGGCCAGGCGTTGTGCACGCTGATCTCAATGATCACCTGGCCCAGTATAACCTCTTCTTCCCCCCCGATCCCGGAAGCAGTAAAATGTGCACCATTGGTGGCATGGTTAGTAATAACGCCAGCGGGTTGAGAGCGGTTAAATACGGATGCACCGAGCAGTATATTCTTGGCCTTGAGGTCGTTCTCCCCGATGGTCGGGTTATCACCACCGGAGGAATGAAATCAAAGGCAATTAAAAACGTTTCTGGATTAAATCTCACCAAACTTTTTGTTGGCTCGGAAGGGGTCCTGGGTGTAATTACCCGGGTCAGACTCCGCTGCTGGCCTAAGCCTAAAGCTCGCGGAATCGCTATGGCAGTCTTTTCTCAGTTGGATGACGCGCCGGCCACGGTTCTTGAAGTATACCAGGCGGGGATTCTGCCCTCAGGAATAGAAATTCTCGATTCATCTGCTATCAACGCGGTCAATCAGTTTAAACCTGAGATAAACCTGCCCGAGGCCGAGGCCATATTGCTGTTCGAGGTTGACGGCAATCCGGCCAGTGTCGATTGGGAAGGAA
>JBLMZW010000111.1:0-8165 GCA_050259035.1 Chitinophagales bacterium
GCTACGCCACCTGTGCCACGGCGGCCGATCTCAGTGTTTCGGCCATAATATCCGCTACCCAATCAGGCTCTACCGCCCGCATGGTTTCTAAATACCGTCCCTGCTCCAGGATTATCGCTGCAACACCGACGGAGAAGGTGGCCCGCAAGTTGAGCCTGGTGTGGGGGGTCGAACCGGTCTTAGTGAAAAGGACAACCGGGACTGACGATATGATTGAGGAATCAGTTGAGGCCGCACTGGGGGCGGGGATGATAAAAGAAGGCGATATGGTGGTGATCACCGCCGGGGTGCCCTCAGGGGTGAGCGGTACTACGAATATGCTGAAGGTCCATGTGGTAGCGGAAGTCTTGCTTAAGGGAATGGGAGTAGGGCCCGGCGCTGCTACCGGGGCTATCAGGCTGGTCAGGGATCCAGAGCAGGTTAAGGCCTTTGAAGAAGGAGATATCCTGGTCGCGGCGGCAACTGACCGTGATTTTATGCCGCTATTCCAAAAAGCCGGTGCGGTAATAACCGAAGAAGGCGGTTTGACTTCCCATGCGGCTATTGTAGGGCTTAGTTTAGGTATACCGGTTGTAGTCGGGGTGGCTGACGCACTCAGCCGGCTGGAAGAAGGAATACTGGTCACCGTCGATGCTTTCCGAGGTCAAATCTACCGAGGCGCAACTAAAGTCATGTGATAAGAAAAAATGGGCCAGGAGATAGACTCCTGACCCACCCGCTTCAGCGGAGAATCCGTACCTGCCTAAGCAGTCCCCCGCCGAACGTAAAGTAATTCCCCCATAATTCGTTTTTACTTGCCTGTAAGGGTTGCTTTGCGGCCTTCCGAGAAAGCTGCCATACATTCCTTCTGGTCTTCGGTGGCAAACAGGAGAGCGAAACCTTCCTGCTCAGCTCTGCACCCGGTCTTAATGTCAGTATTCATTGAATTATTAACCATAGCCTTGGCCATCATCATACCTAGCACAGGCTTCTTAGAAAGCTTTTTCGCGATCTTCATAGCGGTTTCCATTACCTGGTCAGCCGGTACCATATAGTTTACCAGACCAAATTCTTTGGCCTTATTGGCATCAAAGAAATCACCGGTCAGAACAGCTTCCTTGGCGCGGCCCAGGCCAGCGTAACGAAGCATTCTCTGGGTTCCGCCGCCACCAGGATAAATACCCAGGTTGATTTCCGGCAGGCCGAAGGTGGCATTGTCAGCGACTACTCTTATGTCGCAAGCCAGGGCCATTTCAGTTCCTCCGCCCAGGGCAAATCCGCAAATGGCTGCTACCAGAGGCTTGTGGTTGTCTTCCATCTTGAAGATGGTTTTGTGAACCTGCTCGATAAAAGCGCGGGCTTCGAATGCGGTGTAATTCATCATAGCTTTAATGTCAGCACCCGCTGCGAATACCTTGTCGCCACCGGTGATGATAATAGCTTTGACTTCCGGATTACTTTCCAGATCACACAGAGCGTCATAAGTTTCAGTCAAAAGCTGCATATTAACAGCGTTCATGGCTTTCGGACGATTAATCGTCATGATTCCTATAGCATCTTTAATCTCAACAATAATGGTTTCATATGCCATTGAGAGAGTCCCCCCTTATTATTTATAGATCTAGTTATTTCTTTTCCGAGTAATCATAGAAACCCCGTCCGGTCTTTCTGCCTAACCAACCAGCCCGTACATACTTTTTAATGATTGGAGCAGGACGGTATTTAGGATCCCCGGTTTCTCTGTAAAGAACGTTGCAGACCTCAAGGGCTATATCGAGACCCACCATATCAGCAAGGGTAAATGGTCCCATCGGCCAGCCGGCACCTAATCTCATTGCGGTATCAATGTCCTTAATAGTAGCCAGTTCTTCCATAAGGATGAAAGCCGCTTCATTGATTCCAGGTACCAAAATGCGGTTAACCACAAAGCCAGGACCTTCCTTGACTTTAATGGGCTTTTTGCCGATTTTCTTGGACAGGTCATAAATAGCATCAACCGTTTCGGGAGATGTCTGCAGACCGGGGATTACTTCTATTAGAGCCATGACCTGAGCGGGATTGAAGAAGTGCATTCCAACTACCTTGTCCGCCTTATTGGTGGCTGCCGCAAACTCGGTTATCGACAGCGAAGAGGTATTGGAAGCAAATATGGTTTCCGGTTTGCAGGTTTCACTGAGTTGCTTGTACACTGATTTTTTAATATCCAGGTTTTCTACGATGCTCTCAACAACTACATCCACGTCAGCGATATCTTTAAGATCAATGGTACCTGTAATATTGCCCAGTACGAAATCCTTCGCTCCTTCGGGAGCCTGGCCCTTTTCAACAGCCTTGGCAACAATTTTGCCTATACGGCTGATGCATTTATCGACGAATTCCTGCTTAACATCATAGAGCACAACCGGAATTCCCGACTGAGCAAAGACCTGGCAAATACCTAGTCCCATGGTACCTGCACCTAATACTGCTACTTTTTTAACTTCCATTCCTTTTACCTCCCTGGTTTAGTGTACTTCTTTAAACTCTGCAACCTTACTTTAAATTCTGGTTATCACCTCCTGCCTACATTTCTGACCCAACTACCCTGTAATGCAAGTCGTATGCCAACAGAGGTTGTATCCCTTTAGAAAGCCTTCTGGCGCTGGTTTCAAGGTGCCAAGGTCTGGGAACCAATCTTGGACTACCGTTTCAAAACCGAACACCAATTTTTAAAGAATAACCTAAAATAGGTCGTAATGGGCTATTCAACAAAAACGAACACTGTTTATATTTGCAACCATAAACAAAATAATCTGAAAACTATCAAGGACCAATATTGTATTTTTGCATCTTGCGATATAAAGCCGAACGATTAATATTAAGCCTTTGGGCGGCCAGACTTTTGTTCCCCCTGGTTTCACGCAAGGTCTCCACGATTATTTCTTTTTCAGTTTCCATCAAGGTATTTCCCAGGCCATGGGGCCTTAATCTTACCGGGGCCAGGCCACCGCCTTTGTTATACCAGTGGAGCAACGAATCAGGAAGGTGTTCCGATTTAATGGTGTTTCCATCACAGAAATTAACCGCTCTTTCCACTACATTTTCCATTTCCCCGGATGTTATTAAGCTGCAAACAGATCAATAACATCCGGGGATATTTTCGTAACACTGGTTCCCAGGTCGCGGTTTAATCTCTCTAATAACCCGTATGCCAACAGATCTACATCATCTGAACGATCCCGCAAAGGCGGCAGGTTTATAACTATTACATTCAAACGGTAATAGAGGTCTTCTCTAAAACTGCCTTCGGCTACCAGTGACTCAAGGTTCTGGTTGGAGGCCGCTATTACCCTGACGTCTACTCTTATGGTTTTTGTGCTCCCCACTGGCTCGACTTCTTTCTCCTGAAGTGCTCGTAAGAGTTTCGCTTGCATGGCCGGTGACATATCGGCAACCTCGTCTAAAAATATGGTTCCGTTATTGGCCAGTTCAAATTTACCCGGTTTGCCTCCCTTCCTGGCTCCAGTGAATGCTCCTTCGGCATAACCGAACAATTCTGATTCCAGCAACGATTCGGGCAGAGCTGCACAGTTTACTTCGACAAAGGGGGCATTTCTGCGTGGACTGGAATTATGGATAGCATGGGCAAAAACCTCTTTACCGGTACCGCTTTCACCAGTGATGAGAATGGTTGAAGTGGTGCGCGCTGCCCGGCGGGCCATTTCCTTTTGGGCCAACAACTGCGGATTACAGCCGATGATATCTTTAATAGAATATCTGGCGGTTCCGTTGGATAGCTTCTCGATATAGTAATTCCAATCGCGGGCTGATGAGGCCACCCGGCATTTAACGATTACCCCCACAGCAAACTCATCTTCCATAACCGGAAGATAAGTAATATCAATCTTTTGATCCTTTATTAACACTGAATCACCGGATACCGGTTTTCCGCTTAATAAAACCTGGTTCAAACAATCATTAGGCAGAAAGGGTTCCACTTTGTTCCGTAAATCGTCTAATTGGTGGGAATTTAGAAATGAGTAACAGACCTGGTTGGCAAACGTAATATTGCCCACCCGATCGATAATTAGAATACCTTCATAGGGGTTTTCCAAGAAAGTCTCCAGATGCTGGCGAGGAAGATTCTCCAGAGGACGTAAAATGGCGTAGGCACCGAATTTCTGCGATTTCGAACCAATAAGTCCTGCATTAACCATATAACAGCGGTCGTTTATCCAGGCAGTAGAGGTACTGTTTCTGCCGTTATGAACCAGACTCTTCTCCAAACCGAGCTGAGGAAATAGTTCTGAGCAACACTCGCCAACAATCTTTGAGGCTGCAACCTGTAAAAACTGCTCAGCAGTACTGTTGACGAACAAAATTTTTAGATCCGGATCAACAATTACCAGACCTTCGGTTATGCTGTCCAGTATGGGGAAGAGCACCATTTCCTCACTGATTGCTTCTAGACGAAGGGACAAGGTATTCACCCCCCGGGTTTATGCTGCGGAACTATCTGTTATATGCCAGAGCCTGCGCTTTCTTAAATGTAACGTGTTGGATTATCAAATCCAGGGTATTCTGATCAAGGGATTTAGATTCCGACATTTTGTGGTCTTTTCTGAAGCTGCTTATATTATCATTTAAATCCGATTTAGAATAACCCAATTCTGATAACATGAAACGAACCTCATCGGCTTCGTTGGCCGTCAAGACGTAGGACTGCTCGTTATCCCCTGTTTCATAAGTACTGGTTTCCGATTCAATCTGGGGTTCATTTTGTAAATCAATCTTTATTTCAGGTACGGATTCAGAAGACGTCTTTGATGAGGTTTCCATCGTGGAGGATTTTGTTGGGGTGCTTTGTTTTAAGACATGATTAAGATTAGGGTTGCTGTGAATAGTTAAATAGCTATTAACAACCCCAAATGTAGTCCCAAGAACAATGGCGGCGGCAAGTACTAATAAGAAAAAAACGTATTGATCCTGTTTCAAATATAACCCCCCCATTAAAAATATTTTAACATTGAAAAAGAATAGTTTTCAATAAGAGGCCTTTTGACATCTTTCGTCAGGTTATATTCTATTGCATGACTTGTTGTGGTATTATTAATATCAGCAGTCACTATATGGATAATTATCCTAAAGTGACCGGGAGGGAGGAACATTTATTTGTCCCAGATGCACCGTTTTATGGATTATTGTGAGGCTTTTAAGAACCTGGTAGTCAGCCCCAAAGAGACAGAAGAACTGGTAGTCGAAGGCCAGACTATACTGGGAGATATGTTGTCCAATCCGGACTTTTTATTAGAAAATCTGTCGGCTATTACCGAAAGCAGGCAGGAGGAAGATTACCTGCCGATAGATGTTAATGATATTACAATTTACAGGGACCCGGACCGGTTGATTTCAATCAGACTATTTATCTGGCAGCACAACTTCCCATATCCGATTCATGATCACGGATCGTGGGGAATCTTCGGTTGCCTGACCAATCAGATTCAGGAGACTAAATATAGAAGAAAAGATGAAGGGACCCAGGAAGACTATGCGGAGTTGGAGATACAGTCAGAGGCGGTTTTAAAACCGGGAGATACATCCTTTGTGTTGCCTTTGGATCAGGGAATACATAAAATGAGGTCCTATGGAGGTAAAACCGCGTTATCAGTTCACGTCTATGGCAAACCGCTGCGGACTGGTTTTATCCGGGGCTTCCTGCCGTCTTATAACGCATCTTACAAGATGTTCCCGGTCAAATTACACCGGCGGGTCCTGGCGATAAAGGCCCTGGAAGCTATGGGCAGTGATTGGGCTCAGGAAATTTTACGAATAACCGCGCGGGATGAAAACGAGATCGTCAGAGAGATCAGTCGAGAAGCCCTGGACAACATTAAGGGCACAAAGTAGTAACAATTTTATTAACCATAGATAGAGAAAAAACCGGATAACCGGTTTTTTCCATATTATTATAAGGATTAATCAGGACATTCGGAGTCGCGGGCCACAATGACAATTTCTTCAATCGGAATATAGAAGATTTCGCGTCCCGATAATGTTATGAAGTCGCAAGTTACGTCAGTTAAAATGCCGCGAACGAATTGGGTGTCGCCTTCGGTCAATACTTTTACTCTAAAATTCAACAGACTGCAAAGCAATCCAAAGAAACTGCGTCTCTGGCCACACCTTCTGCCGAGCAACTCGGCTCCTAATAATTCCCTGCCCATATAATCCCTCCTTTGCCTAAAATATTGACAATATTTATCTCCAACTAAACCCTGTGCCTGGTCTATACTATTCAAGTATTTTCCTTAATGTTACATAGCCATTTTTAATACTATTTATCCTGGGTAAAGAGGGCCACTGCGGTTATCATGCCGGTAGGAATAAAAATTGAACCCAATACCCCGGAACTGGTATACAGGGTTACATAATCTGCGTTTACTGCGGCTAGAATACCATCGAATTCGTTACTATGGGTTGTGTAAACTATGACCTGGTGGTTTATAAGGGAGATTAAACGGTCGGTGAAGTGAGGGCAGGAACAGACGACAAGAGGAGACTTGTTTTGGCTTTGAGTAAGAATGAGGAATATTACCAGTAAAGCCGGTAAGTTGGTCCGGTTTCCCACTTCGATTCCCCCTCACTCGATAAACTGTTACAGTATATTCTTTTTCAACTGTAGATTAGACATGGGGAAATAGTGGGTCTAATTAATCTTAAGGATTATCCCGGCGGGTCAGACCGTGAGCAGGCCGGTGAAGGTGACGGGTTTTTTTATTCCGGGACTTTAAGATCAGAAAGAGTAAGATGACACCGCTGAAGCCAAAGCCCCAATAGGATTCCTTGGTAAACCCATGGACCAGAAGGTAAGATGATGCGAGAAGTGAGGAGCCGAATACTACAGCCCAGGCTATACTCCGGGTGGCGGCTGTGTTTTGGCGAATAGAATCTACCACTGGATTCAGGGGAACCCTGACAGTAAAGTCCCCGCGGTCAATACGGCGCAGGGCCTGTTCCGCCAGAGGGGGTCCTTCCAGGAATGCATTTCCCCAGGCTAAGATCTTCTCTAGAAGACCTTTACTCCATGAAGAAGTCTGTTCCCGGGTCAGGTCTCCTAGATAGGGTTTGGCTACATCCAGGAAGCTTATATCGGGGTCGAGTCCGATACAGATGCCATAAAGGGTTCCTAATGCCCTTCCCAGGAAAGTAAAGTTGGCTGGAACTTGAAAAGGTTGTTCATATAAAATAACCTCAAAGTTTTTAAGAAGGCCCGAGAAATCAGCCTCGGAAAATTCCAACCCCTGTCCCAGAAATTCTTCCAGGGCTATCCCGACCACCCGCCCGATCGTATCGTTATCAGCTTCCGGTCTTAAGAACCCAACTTCTTTAAGGTAATGTACCACTTCCTGGTTATCCCTTTTGACCATGGCCACAACCATTTTAATAAGTACCTTTTTTAGCCCGGGGGATATTGAGCCCATCATGCCGAAGTCAACCATTACGATGCGTCCATCCGGCTTGACAAAGAGGTTTCCCGGGTGCGGGTCGGCATGAAAGAATCCATCGACTAAAACCTGATGAAAGTATGTATCGACAAGATTCTTGGCCACCATAGATCGGTTAATGCCTATCCTATCCATTTCCTCGTAGTCATTTATCTTTATTCCTTCGACATATTCCATGGTCAGTACCTTGACGGTAGTGTAGTCCCAGTGAACTTTAGGGATGATCAGGTTAGGCTGGTTTTCTGCCACGGTTTCAGAGTTGCGGCCTTCCTGAAGATAATCCAGCTCCAACCATATGGTTTCGGCAAATTCCTGATAGATGGCCTCCAGGTCGACCAGGTCCTCAATTTTAGTTAGCATCCTCAGCATGCTCACCGCACGCCGGATGGCGGTTAAGTCGATTTTTACCAGTTTATCAATTCCGGGTTTCTGAATTTTAATGGCTACTTTCTCGCCATTTGGTAGGGTTCCATGATGAACCTGGCCTAGGGAAGCGGAAGCTATGGGTGATTCCTTGAAATCCACGAAAACCTGATCGAGGGGGCGGCCAAACTGATCTTCTATAACTTGCTTAATATCGAGAAAGGGAACCGGGTTAACTTCATCCTGCAAAAGGGCGAGTTCTGCTATAGCTTTTTTCGGCAGAATATCGACCCGGCTGCTGAAAAATTGGCCCAATTTAATGAGAAGGCCACCCATATC
>JBLMZW010000112.1:0-3706 GCA_050259035.1 Chitinophagales bacterium
GGGAAGTGTTTACCTATAACGACTTTCATTTCAGCCCGGTAAGCCGAGCCCTGCAGCAATACCTGGGCAACGTTTTCTATAACCCCATTTTATACAGTGAGTGTGAGCGTTACTATGATGATGTATTAAATGATCCACCCCTAGTGGGAACCCCTCATAGAAATGTTTCCATTATTCAGGCCTGTCCCATGGATGAAAACGGATTTTTCAACTTCGGGCTGCACAACTCATCCAGCTACACTTCCTTGACCCATGCCGAACTGGTTATTATTGAGACCAATAATAAGCTTCCGGTCTGCCTGGGAGGCAGCAAAGAACGGGTACATATATCGCAGGTTACCCATGTGGTTGAAGGAGAAAACCCTGATTTACTGGATGCACCGATCCCGCAGCCCAGTGAAACTGATACCAGAATTGCTCAGCACGTAATGGAACATATAAGCGACGGATGCTGTATCCAGTTAGGTATTGGCGGAATGCCCAATGCCCTGGGGTCACTGATTGCCAAATCTGATCTTAAAGACCTGGGTGTTCATACTGAGATGCTGGTGGACTCTTACGTGGATATGTGGGAAGCGGGCCAGGTAACCGGCAATAAGAAACAGATTGATCCCGGTAAAATGGCCTACACCTTTGCGGTAGGGGGGAACCGGTTATACGAATTCATGCACAACAACCCCGCCATAGCCTCCTATAATGTTGAATACATAAACCATCCCAACATCATTGCCCGCAATGACAGAGTAGTTTCTATCAACCAGGCTCTCCAGATCGACCTTTATTCACAGGTCAATGCAGAAAGCATGGGATTTAATCAGATATCCGGCAACGGCGGTATGTGGGATTTTGTTTTGGGATCATACTGGTCGAGGGGCGGCCGCAGCCTGATATGTCTGCCTTCTACCCACACCACTAAGGATGGCAAGGTATTCTCCCGCATAGTACCGTATTTTGAACCGGGAACTATCACTACCGTACCGCGGCAAATGTTAAACATAGTGGTAACGGAGAACGGCTGGATATCGTTAAAGGGTGACGCCACGTGGGCTAGAACCGAAAAACTAATCTCCATAGCTCATCCGGACTTCAAAGATGAACTGGTTAAGGCGGCAGAGAAGCAAAAGATCTGGCGCCGCAGCAATAAAATATCCTGACCATAGAAAGGATCGCAACACACAAGGAATTAAGGTTATAGTCACTAAAAGAGAGAACTCAATTTAACAGGGTTCTCTCTTCGTTATATATGCACTTAGTAAAACCTTGGCCTGGTGAAACTTATTAATTGTATAATGATTACAGACTTAGAATAAATCTACCTGATGGGGGAATTCCAAAATGCAAGTACCGAGCAGAAGGATTATAGCGTTCATTATTGATTACTTACTGACGTTTTGTTTATTAGGAATAGTTATAATTATTTCACTCATTAACCACTGTCTGGAAACCGTTCAAAATCATTATGTATTCACAATAATAGCCATGTTATTCTTTCTAAAGGATAGCGTTCAAGGAGCAAGCATTGGCAAAAGGTTAATGGGAATTGTAATCAGAAAATATTCCCAACCAGATAAAGTTCCTAATTTATTTATACTGTTAATTCGAAACCTATTAATATGCTTATGGCCAATTGAATTGGTGTTTTTCATTGTTGACCATGAACATAGAAGGATATTAGATAGGATTTTAGATACTCAGGTGGTATCAAATCAGCAACCGCAATAAAACATCCTAATACATCAGATTAGGATTCTACAGTGTAAAATGGGTTATCCCATAAACCGGGAATTTACATGTAGGGTGTTAGCCTATTAACTAATGAATATTGGTAAACTGAAAAGAATCCTTGTTCCGGGTTCGCCACCCGATGCTATATTAGCATCCATTGACTTGGGATTATGGTTTTAGCAGGAGGATCAAGTGAAGTAGGATTTGATCTTGATGAGGCTTATAAAACGCATAATGATTATGAGAATTAAACTAAATAAAGCTATAGGGGAATCTAAAAATGCAAGTACCGAGCAGAAGGATTGTGGCGTTTATTATTGATTACTCAATAATGTTTTGTTTGACAGGACTAGTTGTAACTATTTTACTCATTAATCACTGCCTGGAAACTGTTCAAGGTTATTATGTATTCACACCAATAGTAATATTGTTTTATCTAAAAGACAGCGTTCAAGGAGCAAGCATTGGCAAAAGGCTAATGGGAATTGAATTAAGAAAGTATTCCCAACCAGATAAAATTCCTAATCTATTTATACTGTTCGTTCGAAACTTATTAATATTCATATGGCCAATTGAATTGGTATTCTTCATTATTGATCACGAACATAGACGGCTGTCAGATAGAATTTTCGATACTCAGGTGGTATCAAATCGGCAAGAGTATTCGGTTTAAGAAATGAATTGGATTGTTCTAGAAATATGGGGGGAGGATCTATGGAGTTTAAGGAATTTAGTAAGCTTGTGATAGAGCATTTTGGCAGAAAATTAACATCTTATTATTTGAATATGGATACAGAAAGTGTCCATGGTATTTTATACGAAAGCTTCGAAGTTGAATTTAGTATCGGTGATAGATACGGTCAATTTAGTGCAGCCATCTGGTTGGGAGCTTCTATACAAGGTTTGAGTAGGGTATTAGGTGAGGAATTATCCCTAAATAGTGATGCTGAATCAATTAAACAAAGTTTGGGAGCAATTGATAACTATTGTAGATTAAGATTGCCGGATAAGTTTTTGGAGGAGTTCGATAAATTAATGAATACTTAAGAACCTTTTCACTTTTGATGGGCAGAAAAGTGACTGGGGAAATAAGAGCGTCGAAACAATTAGGGGATTAACATGGATTGGTTTATATATTTATTTCTAATGTTTGTTGCGATTTGGTCTAGTACAGCTGTAAAAAAGTGGGGGCAGAATTACCAACTTCAGCACTAATTTGGTCTCCTATTATTTTCATTGGCGGCACATTAATATTTGGGGGGCTGTTAGTGCGGCCGAAGCGGTTCGTAGAAGGCGCGGGAAGTAATGATTATGACACTTTTCAGAGATACCATTGGGCTTAAAAGCTCGGCACGGGTAGGGGAATTCAAATGAAATTATTAATTGGCTTAAAATATCAAAAGTGGATGTTAGTTATTCCTATGATATTGGTCTTTCTTTCGGCCGGTATTAATTACTTGTATAATACTAAAATATCGAGATTGCTTGAAATCATGGTCTTATTTGTATTTGTAAGTTTTTCGATTTTTATCATTTCATCTTTTGTAGTGAACATTTTACAATTGGAACAATATTCATTTTTTATCGTTTGGATATCCTATTATTTGTTGGGTAGTCCAGCGAGTCTACTCATTATTAAACTGCAGAAAAAGGATTTTGGGTTGAATTAGGAATAGTCATAAAAACAGTTAATGGAAAACTGCCATACTTGTTAAAAACCAATCTAAAATAGCAAAGTTCATTTCGATAATCATTTCACTCGTTATTTAACCAGCAGTAAGGACATATCTATATAATTGCATAGAGATTCTTAGGATGCCGCGAAGGACCAAAGGAGGCGATCGTATGCTGGTGTCTAAAGGAGGAGGCAATCCGGAGCAAGAGATCATCCGGATATTATCTATTGATGGGGGCGGAATACGCGGTATAATCCCCGCTATGATCCTGGAGAAAATCGAAACAGAGACCAGGCTCCCTATTT
>JBLMZW010000113.1:0-7552 GCA_050259035.1 Chitinophagales bacterium
TACAACCTTTCTATTAAAAATGGGCATGCCTTATTGATCGAAAAAGGGGCAGACAATTAATACTGTCTGCCCCCTAGATAAGACCGTGATGACTATTCAATTGTCTCAATATCCGTTACATACATTATTTCGCAGGATCCATTGCCTGTATCAGTCCTGGATAAACTGCTCTTCCATGGACCATTCTTAAAATTCACACTGACCAAATATCCCTGAAGCCTTACATGTTCGTTTACTCTTATCTTTTTGATCTCATTTAAAATATCCTTATCTTTATGGATTAGATGCACATTGGCGGAGTGGTTGGCTATGTATTCCCCACTTACCGGAGTATCATCGGAATATCGATAGTAATACCATCGGCCGCTTTGGGAATATTTTATATTCTTATCTATTTCTTTCTCGTTCAAATCACCCCAGGCTAAAGCAAAGTCATACTTAGAGACCTGGGATGGATAGTCTGAATACTTCCTCTTTCCTTTGACTACTGCTTCAATGTTATATTCAGCCAAAAGGGATATCTGCACATCCCCATCCTCACCTGGAGTATTTATTATCTGAACATTGGTAAGATTTTGTTGTACCGGATCCGCTATATTGCCTTGATATGGTTCCCGGGATAGCAAGGAATGCGCAAATAAAACCGTGACTATTAGGCCTATTACTACTAATAATTTTTCTAGTTTACTCATTGGCACCATCCGGATTTTTCAAATAGTTTCCTTCTAGGTTAATTACTTCTTTATTATGCTTTTCCCAATCATATCATAATAACTATTTCATTTTAGGTCTGGCTTGTATGATTTTGATTATACATACTCATATTAATGAGTCTTTAATATCTTACGGGTGCCGTGACTTAAACGGGGCCAGGCTGGAGCCTGGCGAACCCAGCGGTTCTTACAAGTAAAGCGTTACAAGTAAAACGTAAAACGTGGAGGTAACAGGAACGGCAGGGCAAATTGACATGGAGACGCGAGCATTCGCTGCGCTTAAGCAACGTCCCCGATGTCAATTACTAATTGGAACAGGGACGCCGGGCTCTGGCCCGGCAAAGATAACGGCCAGGCTGGAGCCTGGCGATCCCGGTGGTTCCTACAGGTTAAAGGTTAAAAGTGAAACGTAAAACGTGGATGGCCTCTGCGTTTAACTTCTCACGTCTCACGTTTCACCTTTCACGTCTTACCTCTTTACCTTTAATGATCTATACCGCCTCCCGGAGTCGGTCCACGATACTCATATTGTCAGTCATTGCGTATGACGCCAGGGGAATAATCACTCCCAGGGCCAGCATGAAAGGCAACACCACTAAAAGCGGCCACATTATAAAATGATAGCTGAAGAACCAGAGCAGCCCGCATAATGGTTTAACGACTATATAGGAAAACGCTGTCCCCAAAACAATGGAGATAACACAGGCAGCGAGGGCGTAATACAGTCCTTCGCACATCAGCATCTTGCGCAGCTGTTTGCGGGTCATGCCAATACTCTGCATCATGGCGAACTCCTGACGGCGGGTTAAGATACTGGTAAGAATGACGTTTATGAAGTTCAGTATGCCGATCAAACCAATTATGAAGCTAAGGGCGCCGCCAACCAAAACCACAGTTCGGCGCATTCCGGCGAATTCATTAAGAAAAGTAAATTTGGAGGTGTAATTCATGACCGGTTCCACTGAATCAGTGTATTTTTTTAAGAAGCTTTCCATAGCCGCTTCCTGATCTCCGGAAATATTGAAAGCATAGCTCATCACCGCCGGTTTTGCTACCATTGTTTTGTACACATCGGCTGGAAGATAGAAGTTGTAGTCCCATCCGGTCCGGTCTGAATTGGTGTAATGGCTGATGGCTACATGTCCCAGCACGATAAACTTCCGCGAAGTGTATTCCCGGTCGGAAAATGATTCCGCCGTCCCTTTATAGTTGTGAAGTGTTATGGTATCACCGATATTGAATTTTTTCTTCTCCAATTTGGGCACGCTGTTATCGTCGAGCGGAATTCCTTCCAGGATATATCTGCCGGTGGATAGCTTTTTATAATCTTTCTCCCCGTCAATAAGCTTAAGCCGGTGCAGCGGCAGTTCCTCCAGGCCGTAGACCGAAGTAAAAAAATCGCCGTTGGGGTTAATATTATAGTGCTGAGTGGTGTTATTAGAGTCCTCCACCGCAAATCCTTGCGCTCTGCCGCCGTACAGGCGACCACCCTCCTCGAAGCCGGGCTGTGCTTCCACCGCCTGAATAAAGCTTTCCGTGGTTTGATTTTCGAGACCGTAGAAGTGATTTTGAAAATAGTCGGCATGGGCAATAAGAAAATCGGTATCCACGAACACAGAGAGGAATTTATCCAGGTCAATGCCCTGAGATAGTGTGAACACCGTGTTTAAGAGCACCAGGCTCAAGGATAGGCTGATTACAACCAGCACAGTACGGCTTTTGCTGCGCCCTAGATTAGCCCAGGCCATACGCGGCATTTTGCCGCCGTTGGTGGTTCTTTTAAATTTACGGCTCTGTACAATATTTGTATCGGTATACCGAACCGCCTCCACCGGTGATACCGCGGCAGCTACCCGGCTCGGCTTAAAAGTACTGATAAATACGGTTATAAGCGCGAACATCGCGGCGCCTATGAATATCCACGGGCTGGGCGATACCGTCAGAGGGCTACCCGCATAGGATGAATTGTTGACAAGAATAGGCACCAATTCCCGGCCAATGAAAAACCCCGCGATCAAACCAAGCGGTATCCCGATTAAAGAAATAATAAAGGCTTGCCGGCGAATGATGCGGCCGATCTGGCGGCCGGTCGTGCCAATAGTTTTTAAGAGGCCATAAAAGCGAATGTCTCGAACCACTGAAATCTGAAAAATGTTGTAAATGATTAAATAACCGGTGAAGATAATCAAAAGTAATCCAGAAAGCATCGTAATAATGGTACCCGCGTCCAATCCAAAGTTGGTGGAAAGGTAGGCCCAGCTTACATTGCTTTCAACGTAATTGGGGGCGTTTTCATCGGTGGAATACCCGCTGTCCTTTATGACTCGCTTCAGCTTTCCATCCAAATCGAAACTGTTATGAAACATGATATAGGCATTAATGGTGCCGGTAAGGGAATGATCGGTTTTAAAAGTGCTTTGCAGTTCATCCAAATGCTTGTTGACATAAGCCCGGGATGCCACGATCTTCCCTACATTGAAAGTCGGATCGCTTTCCCACCAGCCCGCCAGGACAAAATCACGTTTAACTTCCTTCCCCCTGATCTGGAGTTTTAGCGTAAGCGGATGGCCTTCCTGCAATGGAACGCCCAGCAGTTCCAAAGTCTTGGTGTCAGCAATAACTTCGTTGGCAGCAAGAGGTTTATGCCCGCCGGTAGGTTGGGAAAAGCAAAGCTTCAGCCCCACATCATCGTGATACCACAACTCGGTGCGCCGTTTTAAAAAAATGTCATTTGCCACCTCATCACAGAGCATACGGTTATAGGCAATCTCTTTAATGAGCGGGTGGTCTTTGACTTGGTTATATTGCTCATCGGTAATGTATTTAAGCGCAGCATGACCGTCACCCCCGGCCTGCCGCATAGCACCCTCCTGAATACATTCAACCGTGCCGATCCCCATGGTGAAAAGCGTGGTAAAAAGTATGGCTGTCAATGCGACGGCTAGGATCGCGATTATATTGCGGCCCCGGTTAGCCCGAAAACTTTTGTCAGCCAGATTGCGAATGGCATTCTTATTGTTGACCTTGATCATCATTTCCCACCGCTCACAATTCTGCCGTCCTCAATGCGGACAATGCGATCTGCCAATTGTGCTATCTCTTCATTGTGGGTAATCATTACAATAGTCTGGTTGAATTTAGCGCTGGTAACCTTTAATAGCCCCAGTACATCCTGGCTGGTTCGGCTGTCGAGATTGCCGGTAGGTTCATCGGCCAGAATAATGGCCGGTTTGGCTGCCAGGGCCCTGGCTATCGCCACCCGCTGCTGCTGCCCCCCCGACAGGTTGTTGGACAGATTTTGCAGCTTACTTTCCAATCCCAGCGTGGAAATGATCAGATTTAGATGGTCGGGATCGGGCTCGGCGCCATCCAGTTGGATAGGAAGAATAATGTTTTCATAAACATTTAGAACCGGCACCAGATTATAATTCTGAAACACAAATCCAATTTTGCGCCGGCGGAAAATGGTTAATTGTTCATCATTTAGCGAGAATATTTCCCTACCGTCCACATTCACACTGCCGCTGGTTGGGCGGTCCAGCCCACCCAGCATATGCAAAAGAGTAGACTTCCCACTGCCGGATGTACCGACGATGGCCACAAACTCCCCGTTTTCCACCGAAAGGTCAACCCCATCCAGGGCATGGACCACAGTGTCACCACTGCCATAGTATTTTTTCAGTTCCCGGGTTTCAAGTATCATCATCTTCTTATCCTCTCCACATAAAAAGTCTGCATTGTATTCCTACAATGCAGACTATAGCAGAACAATCTTTCCACAATCTTTCGGAAATCTATCAGTTTTGCAAGATTTCAACCGGGTCTCGGCAGAAATACCGAAAAAGTTGAGCCCTGGCCTGGCCCGGACTGCACCTTAATATAACCACCCTGGGCAGCAAGAATCTCTCTCGCTAAAAACAATCCGATACCTACCCCATCCTGTTCACTAACCACCGGAGAACGATAAAAGCGCGTAAAGATTTTACTGTGTTCCGCTTCGTTGATGCCGATACCTTCATCCGTTATATCAATCCGGGAAAACAGTTCATAGGGAACAGCCTTGATCCGGATATAACTATCTTCCGGCGAGTATTTTACGGCATTATCTACGATATTATATACCGCTTCCGTCGTCCATTTAAGATCAAAACTGGCGGTATCCGCAGTAGAATCCACCAGCAAGGTTATGTTCTTTGCTTGCGCCTTCGGTCTGATTTGCTCGGCAACATCGTTTAACATTCGCTGAACTGAATCGGTTTTGGGCACTACCGAGATAATTCCGGATTCCAGTCGGGATGTTTTAACCAGAGCGCCAATCAGAAAATTCAACTTTTCTGCCTGAGTTGACAGGGCCTTCACGCAAACCCTGCAATCCTCGGGCAATTGATGTTCTCCGAGCAGCTGCGTATAAAGAAGGATATTGGCAATAGGGGTTTTGGTCTGGTGGGAAATATCTGAGATCAGAGTTTTAATCTTATCCTTTTCTATTAGCAGGTTCCGTGAAGAAACTGAACATTTAGCCAGGTAACGGCCGAGTTTTGCCTCCAGGGCGGACAACGTCGATTCGTCAAAGGTATTTTCATTAAAGCTGTCGTTTATGGCGGCATCAATCATGGTACCGAGTACTTCGATAGTGCGTTTGGTTCGGGACCGATTCCGCAGAACTGCCACAACCGCAACTGTTACTGCCAGGGCTGCGATAACAATGCATATTATATCGACCGGGTTCATATCACTTCACCGTCCAGGTGTAGCCGATTCCGTAGACCGTTTTAATATACTGCGGTACAGAAGGCTTATTTTCCAGCTTATCCCGCAGGCGCTTAATGGTGACCGACAAAGCGTTTTCATCCACATACTCTGCACCGTCGGTCCAAATTCGGTCCACCAGATCAGCTCTACTTAAAATGATTCCTTTGTTTTCAACCAGAATACGCAATAGTCTCTGTTCGGTCTTGCTGAGTTCAATGGCCTTTCCGTTTTTGGCAAATTTCATGCGGTCAAAGTCAAACAAAAAGTCGTCTATCTCTGCTGTATTAACCTTAAAGGATTGAGCTTTTCGAAGCTGGGTATTTACTCGAGCCCTTAATACCATCAGACTGAAGGGCTTGGTGATGTAATCATCAGCACCCATTTCCAGTCCTGTAACCACGTCGGTTTCCATATCGTTGGCGGTGAGAAGAATTACCGGAATGGATAAACTTTTGCGGATATCAGTAAGGAAAGACAATCCATTGCCATCGGGTAAATTTATATCAAGAATCAGAAGGTCATATTCCTCTTCTGTCATTTTTACTCTGGCTTCCCCTAACGTATAGGCCTGAGAAAAACTACAGCTATCATTTTTCAGAGCCAGGACTATTCCATTGTTCAGGGCAACATCATCTTCTATAACCAGGATTTTGTTCATATATTATCGCACCTTCTATATAGCGATTTAAAGCCCGGGAAAAATGCGCCGGACATACCTCTGGTGATATTTGAGTCACTCGCCTTTTCCTCACTGATTTACCTTAGTCTTTGTAATCTTCCCGGGGAGGAGAGAAGACGTCAATTACCAATGAATCTTCCAGTGATTTCGCACTATGTAAAACCCCACCGGGTACAACGTAACTATCCATAGGACTGAGAATCATAACATCGTTTCCAATACTTAACTCAATTCTTCCGGATACAACAAAACCAGCTTGCTCTTCAGGATGGGCGTGGGCTGGTACTTGAGCATCTTTTTCATAAATCATTGTAGTTATCATCATTTCCGAACCAGCCGCGAGAGTCTGATAGAGAACGCCTTCTACTTTCTCTCCCGTAGGTAAATAAGGGATTTTCTTCGGAGCTTCATTGATCTTCTTAAACATAGCCACACTCCTTACCATTGTCTTTTTTAGTCATAACTCCTTTACCCCGGGTTGGCCTTTCTTTTAACTTTAACATGATTTTTCCGAATCCCCCAACCCGGGAAATTATTATCGGATATTACCCTAAAATTTTGCGCCTCAAAAAGAAAAATCCCCTGGACATGCTCCAAAGGAATTAATATCGTGTAAAATAGCCGCCAAATAGGATCGGCCTTTTGAAGGTAAACATCATTTGGGTTTTAATACGCGCTTCATCTTTCTCGAATAACTTGGTCGGTAAACGATTCTCGTTTTTGTTCCCAGGGGATGTCAGGAGGGCCGTATTCGATAGCTCCGGTCCAACAGAATTTTACACATTGAGGATCCCCTCCGCAGCGATCGCACTTAAAGGCGATCCCTTTCGGGAAATTGAAGTTCATATGTCCGAAAGGACAGGCTTGAACACATTGGCGGCAACCAATGCATATATCAGTTTTAATACTTACATCACTGTTTTCTTTGTTTTTGCTGATAGCCCCTACCGGACAAATGCTGATGCAGGGAGGTTTTTCACAGAAGGCACAGGTTACCGGAACATTTAACCCTTCACGACGGTAGCGTACCACCCGGATTCGAGACAAATTCGGTGAACAAACGTTTTCATGGGTCAGAGAACAAACCATTTCACAGGTTCCGCAGCCCACGCACTTATGATAATCGATATAAAACGTTCTGTTTTCCATGATCGTTTCCTCCTGTGTTAAGTCAAATTACTCCATAGCGTTTCTGCATTCATCATCCAGGGCATTTTAGTCAATAAACTTGGAGTCATAAGAATTCGTTCAATATCATCAAAGCTGCTTTGTTTTTTAATCATACTTATAAGAGGGCCTAAGCCGTCCAGGCTCCCTATTGATTGAATACCTACCAGGTGGTTGTTCTGGATTAAGAACCTATAGTATCCGCCCCGGTATTCCACTTCCCTTACCTGGTGGTCAGGAG
>JBLMZW010000114.1:0-13524 GCA_050259035.1 Chitinophagales bacterium
TGTCAGTCTCTCTGGGGGCGTTTGTGGCGGGGCTGGTTATCAGCGAGTCCGAATACACGCATGAAATAATGGGGAAGATAGTTTCCTTCCGGGATGCTTTCGTAGTGCTGTTTTTTGTAGCAGTGGGAATGATGGTGAATCCATCGGGCCTGCTAGCTGACTGGCTGGATTCCCTGGTTGTTTTAGCGGTTATAATTGTTGGGAAGTTCCTGGTGGTATTCCTTATAGTTAAGGCTTTCGGTTTTAATAATCGTATCGCTTTCTATTCGGGGATGGGATTGCTGCAAACCGGAGAGTTTTCGATATTTTTAGCCGGGATTGGGCTGGGCGGCAGTCTTATCTCAACTTCATTATATAACATAATCCTGGCTACTGCTATCATCTCTATAATGCTTACTCCCATGTTTATAGAAGCGGCTCCCAGGGTTTATGCCTTCATGGCGTCGAAAAGACGAATTCGTGACCGGGCCGGGGAGCCGCCCACGGAAGAGATTGCAGCCCTTAGAGATCATGTAATTCTATGCGGTTACGGAAGGGTGGGGCACCATATCGGAGATGCGTTGTTAAGGACTTCTATCCCGTTTGTGGTGATCGACTATGATTATTTGGTAACGAAGGAATTATCGAGTAAAGGCATTCCCTTTATTTACGGCGACAGTGCCAACGATATTGTTTTATCCCAGGCCAATCCGCAAAACGCCTCAATGGCAATACTGACCCTGCCGGATGTGTTTAGCAATCGGAATGCGGTACGTAATCTGCAGAAACTTAATTCTTCCTTAACCATTTTAGCCAGGGCCCATACTAATCTGGAAAAAGCGCTTCTCTACAAGCTGGGCGTGGATGTGGTGGTGCAGCCGGAGACTGAAGCAGGAATGAAGATGATCTGGCATATGATGTTTAAACTCAATTTATCGGCTGAAAAGATTGACAGTTACCTGGCATTCATGCTGGAAAAGGACTATCATCGACTGTTTTCAGCGCATAGTGATGGGCAGGAGACAATTGAAACGCTGCAGTTGGAGGAGTTCATGCTGCTGGATGATTCGTCATGGGTCAATAAATCTTTGCGCGAGTCGTCCATACGTCAATCAACCGGCTGTTATGTCGTTTCTATTAGAAAAGCGAATGGAAAGACGAAGCCCAATCCTCATAGCCATGAAGTATTGGAAGAAGGGGATATGGTTATCGTTATGGGGACAGCTTCGCAACTGCTTCATTTTGCTAATTACGTTGGGGAGGAGAAGGATGGCTAATCCATTAAATATTTTTGTTACCATGAAAGCAATTAAGATGGTACAGAGTTATTTCGCCAGGTGCCCTAAATGCGGGCATATATTTATGCACCGACCGTTAAAAGTCAGGGAAAGATTGCGCTGCAAGAAATGCGGGGAGATATTCAGGCCTGATTGAATCGGCATATCATAATGGTTGACGGTGGGGGGGAAAAGATAGTAGAGTCAAGGAAAGCAGGGTTTAAGGGGAAAGAGAAGGAGAATTTTTTATGACGGGGAAGCGTCTTATCCATGTATGCGGGGATCCCACGGTCGACTGGATGAGCATTCGTAACGAAGGCCTTACGGTTAGCGGTGGGGTTTATTATTGGGCGAAGTATAACCAGGATGCCAAGGTGCGGCTGAGTTCCCAGCCGGGCGGGGCCGCTATGGTTTTAAAACTTATGGAGTATATGATTCCGCCGGAGGAGGCTCTCTTAAAAGGGGTCCAGATGGATGATGAGGAGATAAACCGCCCGAAGGAGAGCCAGGTGACTACCTCCTGGACTGAGTGGAGAGAGTATGCCGAGCCCGGGCTATCAGCTTTTCGCCTCTCGCAGTGGCGTGAGTTCGAACCGGGAAGCTGGGATTATGAAAACCACCGGTTATCTGGGGTCCCTGATCTTCTGGTCATTCAGGACAGTGGTCTTGGTTTTCGCCTGTGCGAAGCCGGGTGGCCTGAGACTCTGAGTTCGGAGCAGGCTCACCCTGAGCAGATCATCATCAGGCTGGGGCAATACAACGATGGCAAACCGGATCCATTGCTGGCTCGAATAGTTGAATTGGGCCTGGGGGATCGCACGACTATAGTGACGACTATCAGTGATATTCGCTCTTGTTCGGTTAAGGTGGGGATATCACTTTCCTGGGAGAGGATGTTGGAAGAGGTAACCGGGGCGGTTCACAACCCGGCCTGTCCTTTTGTAGATCCGACAACCGGAAACTTGAAGTTCGCCCGGGTTGTCGCGGCCATTGGAACCGGCGGAGCAGTTATAGTTGAGAAGGACAAGAGTACCCTGGTCTTTGACCGGGATGGGCAAGAAGGGGATTTTGTCCGGGGGATGCCGGGCCAGATGCTGGGGACCTATTCCTGTGTGGTAGCCGCATTGGCGGCGTTGTGGACGAAGAACCCTGAAACCATGGATTGGGTAAAGGGTACTTACCTGGGGGTGGGACTGGCCCGACTCTTGCACCAGATCGGTTATGAGGTGGTTGAGGAAGAGGGATTTAGGCACCTGCAGTTTCCATGCGCAGCCCTGGCCCAGGGGTTTAAAGAACGAATGCAGCAGGATGAGGAAGGTTCGGATTTTATCTGGAATCTCGGCGTCTTTACCGACGATCAGGGAATCGCCTTAGATCCTGCACTGCAGGGCAGTTGGACAATTCTAGAGAACCGCCTGCTTAAGGACCAGGATAAAAGTTGCCAGGATCACCAGGCGGTGGTAGAGTGCGCCAGAAGAATCGCGGTGGAGGGACCGTTATCCGCTTTGCCCGATGTTCCGATCGAGAGGGTTGGCGGCTGGAGAAGTGCTGACCGGCAGGAGATTGAAGGGGTACGTTGTGTCGGCAACGCGGTTCAGGAATACTTACAGTTAAGAAACCCGCAGACCCCGTTGTGTGTGGCGGTGTTTGGCCCTCCCGGGGCGGGCAAGTCTTTCGCCGTCATGGAGATAGCCCGTGGTTTGGGAATAGGACCAGATTGTTGTCTTAACTTTAACCTCTCCCAGTTTAATTCGCCGGAGGATCTGATCGCTGCTTTTCGCCAGATCAGGGACCTGCAGTTGCGGGGGAAGATGCCCCTGGTATTCTGGGATGAGTTCGATACCCCCTGTCAGGGCCAGGAGTTAGGCTGGCTGCGCAGTTTCCTGGCACCCATGCAGGATGGGGAGTATACCAATAAAGGTGTTACCCATCCCCTGGGCGGAGGGATATATGTCTTTGCCGGTGCTACCAGATATTCCTTTGAAGAGTTCCGCTCCGGGGACAGTCCCGCGGACCGTGCGGCGAAGAAACCGGATTTCGTAAGCCGGCTGCGGGCTTATATCAATATTCGAGGGGTTAACGGCACACCTAACTCAATCGAGGATCGCCTTTATATCATTAGAAGGGCATTCCTCCTGCATCAGTACCTGGAGATGAACGCGCCGCAATTGAAACGGGGGGATTGCTTCCAAATCGATGACGGGGTGTTAAACGCATTCCTGAAGACCTCGTATTACCAGCATGGAGCCCGTTCCATGCAGAACCTGGTTAAGATGAGCACCTTCTCCGGGAAGAGAAAGTTCGAGTTGTCGAGCCTGCCCCCGGATACGGTCATTCAGATGCATACTAATGCCCGAGAATTTAATTCCTTAACCCGACTGGGACACCGGGAGATGCTTAGAGTTGGAATTTCCGGGCACATGGCATTGGACCCCGAACGAATGCCCGAATTGTTAGCGGGGATTCAGCGTGCGGTGGACTTCATTAAAGAGAGGTTCCCCGATCGATATATTACGGTGTTTTCTCCCCTGGCGGCGGGGGCCGACCGTTTGGTGGCCCGCAGCCTCTTATCTGAAGAGGCATCACGGTTGATTGCCGTTCTACCGGTTTCAAGAGACGAATATATTAAAGACTTTGGTTCGGTTGACGACTATCGTGAGGATTATCGTGGCTCGGACTTGCGTCAGGAGTTCAGGTATCTTCTGGAGAAAAGGACCTTAGAGATTATCGAGATGCCGCCCCGTCCGACCCGGGAGGAAGCCTACCGGCGGGGAGGATTTTTCATTGCCGAGAACAGCGATATTATGATAGTAGTTTGGGATGGGGAGCCAGCCCGCGGTAGTTCGGGAACCGCCCGAACAGTAGCCAGGGCCCTGGAGTTCGGCAAACCAGTCTGTCACATCTGGGCTGGTAACTATAAGGGGGATACCCGTTTCCGAACTGATGTTGGCGATAAACACGGAAGGTTCAGACATAAAAACTTTGACGACAATAAAGAATGGCAGGATGGTTAAACCTAAAATGGGGGCCCTTCGCGATAGGCGAAGGGCCCCTTTATCAGGAAACGTGCAGATATCTTATTTTAGAATCCGGTTGGAAGGTTTTTCGGCATAATAATCGGTGCTGTAGGTTTAATCCTGTATATGGCCGGAATTACTGGTCCCCGATCAGTGATTTTCATACCACCGGGAACGTAAGCGGTGGATGGCAGCACCCGGCGTACTTGATACAAATTCGAACCGTACCAATAGCCAAAGCCATCTACAATTCCAATGGCGGTTGGATGGCCCCCGCAGGTATTTATTATACGGGGCTTACCATCTACCAGGCCCATGTATAATGCGACGTGTCCGATATACTTGTTACCGGATGCATCAATTTTCCAGAAGGTGAATATGTCACCCGGTTTTAACTTGCTTACTCCCACCAGGGTATATCTGCTGGTGCCCGGTATGCGCTGGGAATAGACTCCGGATACTCTGGTCCCGACGGTGGTATAATTGCGGGAAGCGGAAGTGATGGAATAACCGAAGTCCCGATAAACCATTGATACATACTGGGAGCAATCACAATACCCCGTGGTGGCGTACCTGGTATGGCCATAATATATATAACCGTATTCCATGTACCAGATAGCACGCCCAACGATTCTCTGGGCAAGGCTGCCGTTGAAGCTGGCGCGGAGGGATGCAACCAACGGTTTTTCATGTTGATTGTAGTGGGTGTAACTGGCGAGGGTGCCATAGGAATTGGCTAAGGCTGCTGTTGATAAACTTGCTCCCGCAACTGTCAGGAGCATAAAAACGGCTAAACATAACGCTATTTTGTTTTTAAGACCTGTCCACTTTAGCATGATTACCTCCAATCATCGACTTGACAGGATGCCCTTCCAATCACGTCTCCTCACCATCAAAATTCGCCTAAATCTAGGCATACCCTTTTGGTAAATATGCGCAGAGGCCTAAAATCAGGCATAATGACATGGCTGAAGGCCCGAAGTGGCCGAAGATTGGCTTTAATCAGGCAACGGTGGTCAGAAAGTTATGGTTCAGTTGGAAGGATACGGTGAGGCTTGGCCGGGAGGGAACTTACTCTTTTTTACCAACAAAGGAGAGGATTAGTTGTCCTCTCCTTAGCCATTTCCTAAGGAAAGTTAGTCTGGTGTAATTGACATGTTCCAATCAAGTTGATGCCATGGGCTTTCTTCACTTGTAAGCAACCAATTTTCCTCTTCTTTACATTCATCATACAGAGTGCGATCAAGACTCCAGTACCATCTACCCAGGGCATGGTTGTCTTCCATCTCTTTATAAGAATCAAAGGAATTCTGTAATCTTATCGCAGCATCCATTATGAAAGAAACAGCTTCATCGTAAGTAATATACCCACAAGTAAAAGACCACTGGGCAACAGCAATCTGCCTGACAAGATCCCATGCTAAAATACCTTTTCCGTTTGTCTCCTTATAGTGTTTGCGTACAAAACGTATTTTTTCTGGATCTTCATAATTCTGTTTCTTCAAAAAGGCTTCAAATTCATCATCATTAAGAAAGGTTACCACATCAGCAATCTCCGTAAATTCCCTGTTATGCCCGTTATAATTTAAGGACGTTAAAACTTCAAGAGCATCTTTTCTATTCTTAATTCCCCAAGATTCATAAAGTAGTTTCTTCTCTTCCTTTGTATCTTTTATACTACATTCACCCCCAGAGAATAACCCGGGCAATTCCCCATTTATCATGTTGTAAATAGCACCGGCAGCCAGCCCTCTACGTAATTGTTCGTAGGTGTAAGGGTCATCGTCGCTCAGTGCATAAACCTGAAGGCCCTTTATTTCTTCATTCCATCTAACCCCCGCACCCAAGGCTTGCTGAAACACTCGTACTGGGACAAAAACCATGCCCTGAGAATCGCTGGGAAATAATTCCATATCAAATGTCTCGCCATTTACTGTATATGTTGGTTTAAGGAGTTTGGCATTTATTACGGTATTACCCTTGGTTGCTGATATGGTTTTTTGCTTGCTATCCGATTCAACTGTAAATCCCAATTGTTCAAATATCGATTGAAATGGCAATTCTGGAAGGTAATATCCGGCCGCTGTGATCCGCCCTTCGTAGTCAAGAATTACATCATTTATGTAGACATTTTGATCACCAAAATCTGATCGATTAACATTCTGATCATCGAATTCTGATTTATTGCATCCAGCTGTCAACACCAGTATAAGAACTACAAGTAATAACTTGATTGTTACCTTCATTCATATACCTCCGTTATAAACATTATTAAAATGATTCTGACTTAAATACCGTATTTCAAGAGGCAGAAAACAAAATTAAAATCATATTGGATATAAATAGAGGAATATGGAGATCACGGAACTGCCGTAATGACGAATCCCTAGTTCTTTTAGTTGTCTTTATCCTAAAGCCGAGAAGGGGAGGCCGTAATGCCTCTCCTTTCTCCATTTTCTATTTCTTTCGGAAGAACCTTAAACTTTGGTTTTGGGTTGCATAGACATTTTCCAGTCTAATTGAAGCCAGGGGCTGTCTTTATCAGTAAGCAGCCAGTTTTCCTCTTTTATGCATTCATCATATAGAGTGCGGTCAAGACTCCAGTACCATCTACCCAGGGCATGATTATCTTCCATTTCTTTATAAGAACCAAAGGTACTTTGCATCTTAATCGCGGCATCCATAATGTTAGTAACGGTTTCGTCATAAGTAATATACCCACAGAAAAAGCACCAGCGGGCAACAGCAATTTGCCGGACAAGATCCCAGGCTAGAATTCCTTTGCCGTTTGTTTCCTTGTAGTGGTCCCGAACAAACTGGCAGGCTGTTCTGGTATCCGCATCATCTACAGAGGCCAGCAACTCCCGAAACTCACTATCATTCAAAGGTACAATTACCTTCGCAAACTCATTGAATTCTTGATTGTGCATCTTTCCATCTTTCAACTCTGATAAAATCTTCAATGCAGTTTCTCTGTTTGTTATGCCCCACGATTCAGAGATAGACTTTTTCTCGGTTAGCAATTCGTTTAAGGTCCATAAGTCTCCATTAAATAGCCCGGGGATAGTGCCATTAAATTGGTCATATATAGCGCCAGCCGCAACTCCTCGCCGCAATTGTTCAATGGTATACGGGCTGGTATCGCTCAAGGTATAAATCTGATAGGCTTTAAGAGCTTCATCCCAGCGAACTCCGGCAGCCAGAACTTCCTGAAATACCCACACCGGTATCATTACAGTTTTATTGTAGGTAGTAACGTAGCCGTCCATTGTATACTGTTTGCCATTGAATATGTAATAGGGTTTGCCGTTAGGGGCGCTGATTGCCATACTGCCTTTGGTTGCTTTCACCGCATTCTGTTTGGCATCCCAGGCGACCTTAAATCCCAGCTGTTCAAAAGTAGCACGAAATGGTAGGAAGAAGTTGTCTCCGCTTATGTAAGCCTGTTGTTTAGAAATAAGGATTTTACCATTTATATATACTTTCTGATTAACCACCTGTGCACTTAACGCTGGACTGGTTTGGACAAAGCCAACCCATAAATTTAAAACCAGAACCATAGCTAGTAATCTGGCTATCCACTTCATTCATATCCCTCCGTCAATAAAACTTAGACTAATATTTCTGCATTCTCGTGGGAATTCCTCCAAACAATGGAAAGCGAATTGAATAGAATGTGCCAATAAAAAAGAGAGGCCTTTCGGCCTCTCCGGTTACACTTCTTTATTATAGCCAGCCAATCTTTTTAGCATTGAAGGTCAATTCATCACGGAAATCGGGATGAGCCAGGGTGATAAGGTTTTTTGCCCGCCAGGAAAGGGACTTATTGGTCAATTTCACCGCGCCGAATTCGGTAACGACCCACTCCACATCATTACGGGAGGTCGTGACTACCGTACCTTCCGGAAGTTTAGCGACTATACGGGACTGCATCTTGCCATCCTTATCGGTACGGGTAGCGGGCAGAGCCAGAATACTCTTGCCACCGCGGGACTTCTGGGATCCGTTCACGAAAGCTACCTGACCGCCAGTGGCGCTGTACTGGAAAGTCCCGATGGACTCGGAGGCCGCCTGACCGGTCAGATCGAACATCAAGGCGTTGTTGATCGAGACCAGGTTGTCGTTCTGAGCGATAATACTGGGGTTATTTATGTAGTCAATTTCGAAGGCCTGGAAAGTCTCGTTGTGGTGCAGGAAATCCATAAGCTGACGGGTCCCGACGCAGAAAGTATAGGCCACCTTACCTGGATGCAGGGTCTTCTTACTGTTGTTAACCGCCCCACATTTGATCAGATCCATAATGGAGTTTGATATAACCTCGGCATGAACCCCCAGGTCCTTTTTATGGGTTAAAAAATGTCCTATACAGTTGGCCAGACCACCGAGTCCTAATTGAATGGTTGATCCGTCGGGAACCATTTCAGCGATTCGGCCGGCTATCTCCTCTTCAATCGGGGTGATAGGTATTTCCGGGATTTCAAATATGGGTATATGGTTCTCCACTATATGGTCGCATTGAGAAACGTGAATCTTAAACCCATCGCTGCAAAGCCAGGGAGTATTTTCATTCACCTCGACAATTAGCCTGTCTAATTGGTCGATAACCCGCTGGGGCGCCAGACCGCCGAAGCAGGATCGATTCATCCAGCCGTTTTCATCAGGAGGCGTAACCACACATGCACCGGCATTACAACCAGCGTCGACCAGCCAGTCTCCCATGTTGCCCAGGTGGCAGGGAACAAAATCTGCGGTGCCTAGTTGCAGGCAATACCTTTCGGCGGGGCCCATAAAGATGGTCTCGATATGAAAGGTCTCTTTATGCTCGGGTTTCATATATTCATGAAAGGCCAAAGCAAATCCCTGACATATCTTAATGTTTTTCAGTTCCGGGCCGCGTTTGCCCAGAGCTTCCGAGATTGCAGGCGGAATCGCTGTTCCCCCTACGACGCCTATTACGTCGTTGTCCTTAAAAATTTTGACTGCTTCTTCGGCTGTGGTAAGTTTCCTCTGGTAATCCTCTCTCCAATCCACATTTTTACCCCCCTTAATTTATACAATCTGCTTCCCCTTTTGTGACGCAGTTTGGAACCGAGGCCTTATAAATAGATTATTCAGAATTAACTGCAATCTCTTGAAATAATCATACCAAAAACTTCCCATAGAGGGAACAATGCTTATTAATTATAGACAACTAGCGGAAGCCCCATCTTTAGGTTAATCAGGAAGTATAGTCATCCTAATGGGATAACAGGGTAGGAGAATAGGGGTAGGGAGAAAACACTAAGCGTTTTCTCCCTATTAACAAGCGGTTTATAGCCAGCCGATCTTTTTGGCGTTAAAGGTCAATTCATCACGGAAATCAGGATGGGCCAGGGTGATAAGGTTCTTCGCCCGCCAGGAAAGAGACTTGTTGGTAAGCTTTACGGCACCGAATTCAGTGACCACCCATTCTACATCGTTGCGGGAGGTGGTGACTACGGTCCCCTGTGGGAAAATGGGCACAATCCGGGAATGGATTTTTCCATCTTTATCCGTGCGGGTAGCCGGAAGAGCCAGGATACTCTTTCCGTTGCGGGCTTTCTGTGCCCCGGTCACGAAAGCTACTTGACCGCCGGTGGCGCTGTACTGAAAGGTCCCGATGGACTCAGAAGCGGCCTGACCGGTTAGGTCAAACATCAGGGCGTTGTTAATTGAGACCAGGTTATCGTTCAGGGCTATGATGCTGGGATCGTTGATATAGTCTATCTCGAATGCCTGGCAAGTTTCATTACGGTGCAGAAAATCCATAAGCTTACGGGTGCCAACGCAAAAGGTATATGCTACCTTTCCGGGATGCAGGGTCTTCTTGCTATTGTTAACCGCTCCACATTTTATAAGCTCCATAATGGAATCGGAGAATACCTCAGTATGCACGCCGAGGTCTCTTTTATCAGTTAGAAAATGACCGACACAATTGGCCAGCCCACCCAGACCCAACTGAATAGTAGATCCGTCTGGGACCATTTCGGCGATCCGTCCGGCAATCTCTTCCTCCACCGGGGTGATTGGAATTTCAGGAATTTCGAACAGGGTCGCATGGTTCTCGACTATGGCGTTGCACTGGGAAACATGGATTTTAAATTGGTCGCTGTAGAGCCAGGGGGTATTTTCGTTGACCTCAACAATTGCGGTATCTAATTTATCAACTATTCTTTGGGGGGCCAGACCGCCGAAGCAGGAACGGTTCATCCAGCCGTTTTCATCGGGAGGGGTAACTACGAAACAGCCTACATTGCACCCGGTATCATCCAACCATTTTCCCATGTTGCCCAGGTGGCAGGGAACAAAATCGGCGGTTCCTAGCTGCAGGCAATATCTCTCAGCTGGCCCCATGAAAATAGTCTCGATATGAAAGGTGTCCTTGTATTCGGGTTTCATGTACTCGTGAAAGGCAAGCGCAAATCCCTGGCAAATCTTGATGTTCTTTAACTCCGAAGCCCGTTTCCCCAGGGCTTGCGTTATGGCGGGGGGAATCGCTGTTCCTCCTACGACGCCGATAACGTCGTTATCCTTGATGAGTTTAACCGCTTCATCGGCTGTAGTAAGTTTTTTCCTATAATCCTCTCTCCAATCCACTTTGCAACCTCCCTTTTTACGAATGATCCAGATCTTTTCTGCATGGTTTACATCAGCAACAAGAACTTTTTAGTGATTAAGAGGTTCAAATGATTCTAACTTTAATCATACCAAAATCTGCACTATCAGGGGATATGTTAAGTGATGCAGGGCTTGAAAAGCCTGGTGGTACTGGATATGGAAAAACATACGGGCGGGTCCAACAGAAAGTGATTCTATAACCCCGATTACAATTAATAGACTAATTAAAAACTGAAAAGGACTGAGGCGATTGTTTAGAATCAACCCGACCAATATCCTGACCAATACGGACGAAATGATATTCTACGATTTAGTCCGAGACTTCTCGGAAATCATGGAAACTCACATAGATGTGGCCATTAAGAAGACCGCAGATGAATGGAATATCGAATACTTCCATGCCTTAAGGTTTACCGTCAGTCTTTATGATCGGGTTTTCGACTATGAGATAATAGACGGCTTCGAGATAGACCGCCCTATGATTCGAATCTCCAACCTGTCATTGAATCCCCGGGGCCGGGGGTTGGGTACTCGAATCATCAAGCGGTTCATAGAAAGAATACGGGAAACCGAATTCGGCAGAATTATTCTCCTGGCCCTCGATGAGGATGCGGTATATTTCTGGAGCCAGATGGGATTTGTAAAAGGAAATATTTATTTTAACCGCCAATCCATGTTTATAGATCTGGTTAAACCCGATTAATTTTGGTATTAGTCCTTGCCCAGAACGTAGATTGACCAGGGCGATATCCTGGTCTCATTAACCCATTTAAAAGGCTCATCCTCTTTACCCAATGGCTTATAAGTCTCAATAACGCTTAAGCCAGCCTGACTAAAAATCTGGCGATAGTCCTCGTCACTCCAAATGACATCCTCTACCGGACGCTTGTCGTCGATATCGGTTATTATAATCTTTACTTTATCGCCGCTTTTAGCCTGGTTGTTTTCCGGGAAGTCTTTAGTGGAAAAGGACGCCCACTCATTCGTGTAGATTTCCGGGGCGGATACCAGGTTAACCATTACCCCGCCCGGGCTAAGCAAGCGGGTAATCCCCTTTAATATATGTAACTTCTTATCCAGGGTGGGAATGTTATCGAAAGTAAAGGCGGCTAAAACCAGATCACAGATCCCATCCTGGAACTGACTGAAATCCCCGTCATCGATAACTCGATAATCCCCAGCGGGATCTATTTCTCTAGCCCTCCTAACCATATCATAAGCTATATCCACTCCCACGACTTCAAACCCCTGATTATGTAGAAACCTGGTGGAGCGACCGGTGCCGCAGCCAAAATCTATAGCTTGACGCCCCTTAGTATGCCGTTTGAATATATCCGGTAGGTCACGAAAGGCTAGGTAATAGGTTCCGGGGAACTCCAAACGAGCATAAGCCTCGGCCATAGTATCATTCGCATAAGAATTCTGAATAGACATGACTTCCTCCTTAGAACAGTATTTGAAAAGCCAATTCTCCATTATTTATAAATAATATCCTAAATGGCTGGCAAAGGAAACGCTATATCAGTTTCCGGCAAAATAACAAAATTCACCAGCAAGTCATATGATATCTAGAACCCGTTATTTTTTCATAAAGGGAGGGTTGAGCTTGGCTTTAACTTCATTTGGTTATGTATACCACCTTTCCAGTACCGCCCAAAACGTACCGGTAGGTTCAAACGTTATTTTTAATAAAAATGGTCCATTAAGAAACATAACCCATGTAGCCAGTTCCAGCAGGATTAGAGTTGCGCTGGCGGGTGTCTATAACATTGCATTTGCGATCTATACCAGTGTTAACAACCCTGAGGTATGGGGCGTAGCTGTGAATGGCGTGGTCAAATCAAGATTCTCCGCTGACGGTAAGAGCTTAAACGCCATTACTTCGCTGCATCTTAATGCGGGGGATATTGTACAAATTCGCAATGTAGCGACCGAACCCAATCCGGCAGTCTTAAGGATTGGGGATAGAACAGCCTGGGTGCTGATATACAAAGCTGACTAAGGATTCAGATGATAGGATCTTCAGACGGTGGCGATGGCCGGGAATCAATCTTGACCATCAACACCGTTTTCTATTAAGGGGTATCAAGCTTAATGAATATCTTGGGTCCCCAAGGTATGAGTTTTAGAAGGGACGACTTAGTTGAATATCAAGGACAGCCTTTTGGGAACAGGCCTCCTTTTTTAAACTTGCAGCCCCTAAGAAAAGTGTTACGTTGAATAACTAATCCTGCACCCTATACTTCTGCCACACAAAACATACAGCATAAATTAGAAGGCCTATTGTTCCAATCGCCGCCAGGATAAGGCTGATAGATTCCTTCAGGAAGGCGGAATTCCAGAATTCCATAATGGCAGCCAACCCCCAAATGCTAAGGAATAGAAACCAGAACGAATTCCTTTGTGCTTTAACGGAAATATGCCAAAGACGTTCATCATTCCACGAATTATCAAATGCAGGTCCATCAATTTTGCGCAAAACCAAGAAATAGATCAATAAGACAAACATGAGTACGGCAATAATTAGTGCTATGTAGTATGGGCTATGTCTTATAATCCTCTCCACAGCTACGGCAATTGCCAATAGAGTTAACATAGCCCACGCTATAGTCATC
>JBLMZW010000115.1:0-3879 GCA_050259035.1 Chitinophagales bacterium
GAGTATTTCCCCAGTAAACAAGTGCTTTTTCAGGAGATGCTGGTGCAGGCAATGGACGGCTACACTACTTTCCTGAACGTACCTTCCAGTCCAAATAGTACGGTCAGAAACCGGGTGGAAAGAATATTCAGAATGCATCTGACTTTTCTCCTCGAGAATAAAGAGTTTCTAGCCTTAACCTGTAGTGACATGGGAACCATGGACCAGGAATTGGTTAGGTGGATGCATGAGCTGAGAAGGCAAAAAATGGACCGATTAATCGAAATACTTAATGAAGGGGTGCAAAAGGGTGAGATAAGGCCAATGGATATTGAACTAGCAGCCAACATTATCCACGGCCTGTTGCATATAGCAGTGGTGCCGGCCTTCATAGAGGAGAAGGATTTTAATCCCGGAGATTTGGCAAAAGACTTAAGCCAAATAGTATTTGAGGGGATTGGTTTAAGATAGTAATACTGACTGCCCATTGAAAAAAGGAAGAATCGCGACCGGGAATTGATTAACGATTACCTATGGATAGACAGGGCAGACCAACTATTTATCACCAGGGGACCTCGGTCCCCTTTTTTGCTATACTTTATAAAGGTATATACCTTTGAAGGACTGGAGCGCAGTCCCTGAATCTCCGCTTCCCAGGAATGCGGCCTACCCCTTGCGCGGGTTTAAGGGAACTGATTATGGGGCGCCTATCTTGTCATAGTATGAAAGCAACCAGATTTTTTAGCGTAGTTTATTATTAATTCTAATATATATGGAAGGAATAATTCTTGATGCGGAAGCTGATAGCTCTGTTGTTGGGGTTGGCGATAGTAATTCTTAGCCCACTGCCGGCACAGGCGTTTTCCGATACCGTTAACCATTGGGCGGTATCATACATAAATCATATGTATGCTCGGGGTATTGTTAATGGCAGAACCTCCACCAGGTTTGTCCCCGATAGCAGAGTAACACGGGCCGAATTTGCCACTCTGTTAATCCAAGGTCTTGGTCTCAGCCAGGAAGCTAAGACTCTTCAGAAGGGGAAATGCTTCTTTTCAGATATACCTTCTTCCTACTGGGCTAAGGGAAACCTCGAATTTTGCCGTGAAATGGGCATAATGGAGGCAGATCAATCTGCACGCTGCCGGCCTAACGATACCATCAACCGGGCCGAGGCAGCCGTAATGTTGGTCAAAGCCCTGAATCTCTCAGGAAGCTCACGCAGGTCTTTTTCCGATGAAAGCATTATTCCCAGTTGGGCTAAAGATTCTGCTGCCATATTAGCTGGAAGCGGGATAATAATCGGTTACCCCGACGGGAGTTTTGGTCCCAACAATTATCTTACCCGGGCTCAGGCGGCAGTTATTATTGAGAAGATGCTGGAATATAGAGGAGAAAGATACTCCGGTTATGGCAGCCTTAAAAGCCTGAATATGTCCCAACGCCAGGCGATCATCAATGTGGGGGGACAGGCTATCACCTTTAACCTGGCAAACCGCTACATATTTGTTCCCCTGCATGAACGGGGAACCCTGAAGTTCCCTCTTAATTGTTATTTTGACTTTAATAATGAAGGGAAATTGGTATACTGCCAGGAAACCACCCAACCTCCAGATTCAAGCCTCAATATTAGTGCTACAACAATGGCCCAAAAACAAGTTTCTAAAACCGCCGCAAAAACCGGTCTGGCCAGCGGGGAAACTATGGCTGTGAGTGCCAAGGCCGAGCAAGCCGACCCCCGGGTATCCAGCCTTCTAAATACCCAGGAAGTTAGGGCCAAAGAACTACGAGAACAAATGGGGCTGGATGGCAAAGGCATTAAAATAGCGATTATTGACACTGGTATTGATCCCGGCCACCCGGATCTAGTTAAGAACCCCGATGGAAAAACAAAAATAAAACAATGGATAGATCTTACTGATACTGGAAGGATCACCCTGGCCAAGGCGAGTATAATAGACGGGCAAATCATTTTGCCGGATAGTCACGTGGGCCTGGGCAAAATCCCTTACAGGGGACAGATCATGTATGGATTCTGGGAACCGGGCCGCCTTCCGGTCCGCCTGCGCGATGTCGGAAACCAGCCAATGCTGGTTGTGGTTTTTGCCTCAAAGCAGGCCGGGGTTTTTGATACTGTTATTGTTGATACCGATGCCGATTCGCAGTTGACGGACGAGTCTCCCATGACCAAATACGGCTTAGCCCATCAGTACGGTACCCTTATAACCACGGATAATAAACCTTTTAATTATGTAATCAGTGAAATTGACACCCGGGGTACTTATATAAAATTCGGGTTTGACAGCAATGGACACGGCACCAAAGTAGCTGGGGTTATAGCCGCCAATGGACTTATGTACGGTGTTGCTCCGGCAGCTGAGATCATATGTATTAAAGTCACCGATGGATATGATATTAAGGGAACGGCCGATCTTAAGAAGGCATTGCTGCTTCTAAACCAACTGGGGGTCCAGGCAGCCAATATCAGTCTGGGATATAACCAGTTATCCGAAGCAGAGCAATCGGGACTGGAACAAACCATCAACCAGGTTACGGAAAGCAGCGGAATTAACATATGCGTATCCTATGGCAATTGCGGTCCCGGGCTCGGCACTGGCACCGCACCGTCGGGGGCAAAGTCGTCCCTGGGAATAGGGGGATATATAAGCCCCTTAATGTGGCTTAACTACTATGGCTGGCAGATCAGCCAGAACACCCTCTGGAATTTCTGTTCGGTAGGACCGGATGGTACTGGAGGAGGTCCCCTGCTGGTGGCCCCGGCTTCAGCTGTCACAACCAACTGTCGCTGGCTAGGCGATTACTCCTTTGATGAAGGGACCAGTATTGCGGCCCCTTATGTAACGGGGGGTATTGCATTGCTCCTGCAGGCGGCCCAAAAAGACGGAATTAATCCGAGCCCGTCATTGATACGGGGAGCCCTGGCTCATGGAGCCGCAGCTATACCGAATTATCTCCCCTGTGAAGCCGGTTATGGCACTCTCAATCTGGTAAATGCATGGAACATCTTGAAACAAAACGGAACCGGTCTAATCAACCAGGGCTCCGGAATCTTCAATAAAACAGGCGTGCCTGAGCTTACTTACCTGGAGATAGACAACCCGGGTAAGAATACCGATTATTTGCATATATCTTCGAACCAGTCCTGGCTAAAAATAACCCAGCGGGATTGTCAGGTACCGGCCAACAGCAAGAGATTCGTAAAATTAGAATACTCCGACCCGGGGAAGCCGGGCCTTTATTCGGGATTTATCAGGGCCAACGATGAGAGCACAAGCGGAAATCAAATTGATATCCTAAATACTGTAGTGGTACCCGTAGCCCTCAAAGGCGGAGTCGAGGGAACAACCATTAACGGCGAACTTCCGGCCGGGATCTACCGGAGGTATTTCTTTAAGGTCCCCGTGGGGACAGGCACCCTCAGTCTTAAGGTAAAGATTGACCGTACTGAAAAAGGAGATTTCCTGGGACGAGTCAGGATGTACCTGTTGGATCCCCAGGGCAATCTGGTGGAAAGTACCGGCTATGCCGGAAATGGATACCCTGAAACATCTGCCGAAGAAAGTCTGGCGGTGTCCCGCACGAATCCGGCGGCCGGGGTCTGGGAAATGATCGTTTTTAGTTCTGTCACTTTGAGTCAGTATAACCTTGCTGGAAGTAAATATAATATTACAGCCGAACTGCTTAATTGGAAAGATCAAAACCTGGTAAACAACGGTGAATATCTTATTACATCAGCACCTCCACTCTTAACCCCTGGAGTTGAGAGATTGGTAACCCTATATTTCTGGAATAAGAGTAAAAAAGTTATGGGTGAGGGATGGGTAATTATTAATGATCGCCTGTACCAGATGTGGAATGGCAGAGTCTGTATAAAAGTAA
>JBLMZW010000116.1:0-15678 GCA_050259035.1 Chitinophagales bacterium
AAGACGACGCTGACGGCCGCGATAACATTCTGTTTGGCTAAGGAAGGGAAAGCGAAAGCAACATCCTATGAGGAAATAGATAAGGCACCGGAAGAAAAAGAAAGAGGAATAACCATCAACACCGCGCACGTGGAATATGAAACTGATAACCGGCACTATGCTCACGTGGACTGCCCGGGACACGCCGACTACATTAAGAACATGATAACCGGAGCAGCCCAGATGGACGGAGCAATACTGGTGGTATCAGCAGCAGACGGCCCCATGCCGCAGACCCGGGAGCACATCGTCTTGGCGAGACAGGTAGGCGTGCCGTATATAGTAGTATTCATGAACAAGGTAGATATGGTAGACGACGAAGAACTGTTAGAACTGGTTGAAATGGAAGTAAGAGACCTGTTAAACGAATACGAATTCCCCGGAGATGATATCCCGGTAATCAAGGGATCAGCCCTGAAGGCGATGGAATGTGGCTGTGGAGGCAAGGAATGTCCGAATTGTAAGGCCATAGCAGAATTAATGTCTGCAGTTGACGAATATATACCGCTGCCGCAGAGAGACGTAGACAAGCCATTCCTGATGCCGATAGAAGACGTATTCACGATAACCGGAAGAGGAACAGTAACAACCGGAAGAGTAGAAAGAGGCCAGGTCAAAGTAGGAGACGAAGTAGAAATCATCGGGATGAGAGAAGCGACCAGGAAGACGGTTTGCACGGGAGTAGAAATGTTCCGGAAACTGTTGGATTATGCACAGGCCGGAGACAATATAGGAACCCTGTTAAGGGGAGTAGACCGCCGGGAAGTGGAGCGGGGAATGGTACTGGCGAAGCCGGGATCGATTAAACCGCACACCGCATTTAAAGCAGAAGTATACGTGTTAACGAAAGAAGAAGGCGGAAGACACACACCGTTTTTCCCGGGCTACAGGCCGCAGTTTTACTTCCGTACCACGGACGTAACAGGGATTATCCAGTTGCCCGAGGGAGTAGAAATGGTAATGCCGGGGGACAACATACAGATGGGAATCGAGTTGATAACCCCGATAGCGGTAGAAGAAGGACTCCGGTTCGCAATTCGTGAAGGTGGAAGAACCGTAGGTGCCGGTGTAGTTACCGGGATCAACCAGGAATAGATATAAACCGTAATGTTAGAAATGCCATGAATTAGCCATGATTAAATGGCAGGGGGCCATGAATTTATTAAAACCCCTGTCATTTCATGTTGACACCTTTATTTTGCTTATGATACAGTAGAGTTTGCGATTGCCTGAATTAGGAGGTTTCACCATGAGGGTAGCAGTAACCTTAGCGTGTACTCAGTGTAAACAAAGGAATTATATGACCACTAAGGACAAGAGAAAACATCCTGAAAAAATGGAACTCAGGAAATACTGCCGATTTTGTAACACGCACACTCCTCATAAAGAGGGAAAGTAACCTGATAAGGTTGTGAGTTAAAGGTGGCAAAAAACGCACCTGCGAAGAAAAGTGAACAAATAGACTGGAAACTACGCTGGCAGAAAACCAAGGACTATTTTAGTGCTATATACTACGAGATTAAAAAGGTCAACTGGCCAAGTCGGAAAGCTACTGCTATATATACAGGGGTAGTGTTGATTTCCGTAGCCATTGTATGTCTTTTAATCTGGGGTTTTGATTCCATTTTTGATTTTCTGCTCAAAGCACTATTTAAGGCGTTTGCCTAGGGGTGGTTAATATCGTTTCTTCAGATGAAATGATCAATGAATTAAATGAAACGGTGGAAGAGGGTCTGCATTCGGATCTTATGCCTGATATGCAGAACACTGACCGTAGGTGGTATGTTGTTCATACCTATTCAGGATATGAGAACAAGGTCAAGGCTAACCTGGAAAAACGGGTTGAATCCATGAACATGGAAGGCCACATTTTTAATGTTATTATTCCTGAAGAGGATGAAGTTGAATACAAGGGCGGTCAGAAAAAGATAACCAAACGCCGTATATTTCCCGGTTATGTTATGGTAGATATGGTTATGTCTGACGATTCCTGGATGACTGTTCGCCATACCCCCGGGATTATTGGGTTTGTTGGCAGTGGAACCAAACCTATTCCCCTTCAGCAGGAAGAAGTCGAGAGAATTCTTCGGCATATGGGGCTAATGGGAGGCAAACCAAAGATCGACGTTCAGGTTGGACAATATGTCAGGGTTAAGAACGGTCCGTTTGAAAACTTCGAGGGAGTAGTCAAAGAGGTATCGCCTGACCGGGGCAAAGTAAGAGTTAATATATCCATGTTTGGCAGGGAAACTCCGATCGAACTGGATTATGAGCAAATAGAAAAACTATAAGGAGGTGTACACAGTTGGCTAAGAAAGTAATGGGCATGGTTAAGTTGCATATCCCGGCCGGTAAAGCAACCCCAGCTCCGCCGGTAGGACCAGCTCTTGGACAGTACGGGGTAAATATTATGGCTTTCTGTAAAGACTATAACTCTAGAACTGCCAACCAGGCCGGCTACATAGTGCCGGTTGAGATAACTGTCTATGAAGATCGCTCATTTACCTTCGCATTAAAGACTCCTCCGGCTTCCGATTTGTTGAAAAAAGCAGCCGGCGTGGATAAGGGGTCAGGTGTTCCCAACCTTACCAAAGCGGGTAAAGTAACCAGGGCGAAGGTTAAGGAAATAGCGGAGACCAAGATGCAGGATCTTAACGCCTTGGATGTCGAAGCGGCCATGAGAATGGTTGAAGGCACAGCCAGAAGTATGGGCATTGAAATTACTGAATAAGTAAAGTTAAACGTTTGTTAAAAAAGTGGGAGGATGAAAATCCGCATTACCACAAGGAGGTACAATTATGAAAATGGGCAAAAACTATACCGATGCTGTTCAGAAGATTGATAAGAACAAGCTTTATGAAACCACTGAGGCACTGGCAACGGTAAAGGATTTATCAAAAGCTAAATTCGATGAGACCGTAGAGGTTTCAGTTAAACTTGGCGTAGATCCACGACATGCCGATCAGCAGGTAAGAGGCACTGTTAGCTTGCCGCACGGTACAGGTAAAACCCGCAGGGTTCTGGTTTTCGCCAAGGGGGATAAAGTCAGAGAAGCGGAGGAAAACGGCGCGGACTTCGTTGGTGCCGAAGACATGGCCGAAAAAATACAGGGTGGTTGGACCGACTTTGACGTGGCGGTAGCGACACCGGATATGATGTCGGTAGTTGGAAAACTGGGTAAAATTCTGGGTCCCAGAGGCCTCATGCCTAATCCCAAATCCGGTACCGTAACGTTTGATATAGCCCGTACTATTAAGGAATTGAAAGCCGGTAGAATTGAATACAGGGTTGATAAAACTTCCATTGTACATGCTCCTATCGGCAAGGTGTCTTTTGATACTGAAAAACTACAAGAGAATTTTAATGTTTTTCTTGACGCTTTAATCAAAGCGAAACCGGCGGCAGCCAAGGGGCAATATCTGAAATCAGTCAGTGTTTGTTCTACCATGGGCCCCGGTGTTAGAATTAACCCGATTACAGTGGCACAAAGCCGTTAAAATATTAAATAAAAACATGGCTGTAGACAGCGGGTGGTCGTGACCTTAATATCCCGCCGAGGTCGATGAATGGGTGTAAAGAATACCCCTGCTGTCGATTTTGGCTGCAGGGGTTTAGTTTTATAAACGGTCAAGGAGGTGAAAATGAATTGTCCGGATTAGAAGATAAAAAAGCAGCTGTTAAAGATCTAAATGAAAAGTTCAGTAATGCTAATATGGTTGTTCTAACTGACTACCGGGGGCTTAACGTAAGTGAGATAAGCGAGCTTCGGGGAAAGCTTAGGGAAAGCGGCTGTGAAATGAGGGTTATAAAAAATACCCTTACCCGGTTGGCTGTTAAAGAAACTAGTTTTGAAGAACTACTGCCTTTCCTTGAAGGACCAAATGCCGCAGTATTTTGTGCCGAGGAAATCGTTCAACCGGCAAAAACACTCTTTGATTTTGCCCGCACTCACAAAAACCTTGAGATACGGGTAGGCGTGCTCGAAGGTAAAGTATTAAAACCTGAAGAAGTTAAAACTTTATCAACTTTACCTCCAAAGGAAGTACTGGTGGCTCAGGTCATTGGAGGAATTCAAGCACCCCTGTATGGTTTGGTTTACGTGTTGCAGGCTAACATCACTGGATTGGCCAGGGTTCTGGAAGGTATTCGTAAACAAAAAGAGGCATCGTAAAGAGCCGACAAATATTAGAATTATTTTTAGGAGGTATTAGTTAAATGAGTAAAGTTCAAGAGATTATTGATCTGGTTAAAAATCTTACCGTTATCGAACTGGCTGAATTGGTAAAAGCTTTAGAAGAAGAATTTGGTGTCAGTGCTGCGGCACCGGTTGCTGTAGCCGCTGCTCCTGCTGCTGCGCCGGCAGAAGCTGTTGAAGAACAGACTGAGTTTGACGTAATCATTGCTGCTGTAGGCGACAAGAAGGTTAACGTTATCAAGGTTGTAAGGGAATTAACCAGTCTGGGACTGAAGGAAGCCAAGGACCTGGTAGACTCTGCTCCAGCAGCTGTTAAGGAAAAGGTCAACAAACAAGAGGCCGAAGAAGCCAAAGCCAAGTTGGAAGAAGCCGGAGCAACCATACAAATCAAATAGACATACAAAGGAAAAAGCTATACCTAAAAGAGCACTTCGGTGCTCTTTTTACTTTTCTCATTACATCCTTGCCATATTTATAACAAGGGCTGAGGAAAAAAGTACTGCCAGGCACGGTATTAAAGGAATTGATTTGGCCGCGCCTTCCTGATACTTTTCTCATTACATCCTTACCATATTTATAGCAGGGGCTGCGGACAAAAGTATTGGAAGGCGCGGGATTAAGGGAACTGATTTGGCCGCGTCTTCCTGATACTTTTCTCATTACATCCTTGCCATATTTATAACAAGGGCTGAGGAAAAAAGTACTGCCAGACACGGGTTTAAGGGAACTGATTAGGCGGTGCATGGCTTGTAGTTTAAAATAAAAAAAATAAACTAATGGGAATATTATCCTGAATAAAAATTAATAATATTCTTGACTGTTAAAAAGCAGTATGATAACATTAACAATTGCTATTCGTGAAAACCATTAATAGCCTACAAGTAATAAACAATGGAACTATGTAGGTATTATTGGTTATTCGGGTTTTAAAGTGAGGTCCTGTTAGAGCCTCGCTTTTCACTCTTTTAGGATCTATTAAAAGAGGTGAAGTTCTTTAATGAGCAATATCGTAAGATATGGCAAAAGTTCCAGGTTGTCCTACTCAAGGATTCCAGAAGTAATTGGCCTGCCTAATCTCATCGAGGTCCAAAAAAACTCATACCAATGGTTTCTTGACGAAGGCTTAAGAGATGCGCTGCAGGAAGTTTTCCCTATAGAGGACTTTACAGGGAATCTCAAACTAGATTTTATTGATTATTTACTTGGAGAGCCCAAGTACAGCGTTAACGAATGTAAAGAGCGGGATGCTAGTTTCCAGGCTCCGCTGAAGCTTCGGGTGAGGTTAACTGATAAGGAAAACGGGGAAATACGTGAATCCGAGGTTTACCTTGGCGATCTGCCCATTATGACTGAAAATGGTACGTTCATAATTAACGGAGCAGAGCGCGTAGTTGTTAGCCAGCTGGTTAAATCCCCCGGGGTGTATTTTAATGATCGCCTAGATTTGTCCGGTAACGTGCTTTATGGGGCAACTGTTATTCCCAACCGGGGAGCCTGGTTTGAACTGGAGATGGACAGCCAGGGGGTTGTCTATACCAGAATTGATAAAACCAGAAAAATTCCGGTTAGTATTCTGTTACGGTGTTTAGGGTTCGAATCCAATGATGATATTCTGCAACTATATAATAATGATGAAACCATTGCTCGGACCATGGAAAAGGATACTACCACCAATAAAGAGGAAGCTTTAATCGAGTTTTATCGCCGGTTAAGACCGGGGGAACTTGCTACGGTTGAAGGCGCCACACAGCTACTCAATAATTTGTTCTTTGATCCCCGGCGTTACGACTTGGCGGCTGTGGGTCGGTACAAAATTAATAAAAAACTTGAAATGCAAGCTCCTTCTGATCTACGGCATCTGACTATTGAGGATATTACTTCTACTATCGGTTACCTTCTTGGTTTGGTTCGGGGAGAGGGAAAGGTAGACGTTATTGACCATTTAGGAAATAGACGTCTGCGCTCCGTTGGGGAATTACTACAGAATCAATTCAGAACCGGTTTGGTTAGAATGGAGAGAGTAGTTAAGGAACGCATGAGTATTCATGATGTTGAGACGCTCACTCCTCAGGTTTTGATTAATATAAGACCAATTACAGCAGTAGTTAAGGAGTTTTTCGGCAGCAGCCAGCTATCGCAGTTTATGGATCAGACCAATCCCTTGGCCGAGCTTACGCATAAACGGCGGCTAAGTGCACTTGGTCCTGGAGGATTAACCAGAGAAAGAGCGGGGTTCCAGGTGCGTGACGTTCATCACTCGCATTATGGCCGGGTTTGTCCGATAGAGACCCCTGAAGGGCCAAACATCGGGTTAATAGGTTCACTTAGCACCTATGCCCGGGTTAATAAATTCGGGTTTATCGAAACGCCTTATCGCAAGGTGGATAAGCATAAAAAACGGGTTACCAAACAAATTGTTTATCTTTCCGCCGATGAAGAAGAAGAATATGTAATTGCGCAGGCCAATGCTCCCATTGACGATAAGGGAACCTTCCTTACCGACCGGGTCAATGCTCATCGTGGACACGAGTTTCTTGAGGTACCGGTGGAAAAGGTAGATTATATGGATGTTTCGCCTAAACAGGTGTTTAGCGTTGCTACCAGCTTGATCCCCTTTTTGGAAAATGACGATGCCAACCGAGCCTTAATGGGGGCGAATATGCAGCGGCAGGCTGTTCCTTTAATTAAGACTGAGGCTCCTATCGTTGGTACCGGCCTTGAATATATGGCGGCCAAAGACTCCGGTGCGGTTATTGTTTCGAAAAATGCCGGGGTGATCAGCCGAGTTAATGCGGAAAAAATAGAGCTAATTCGTGAAGATAAAGGAATAGACAGTTATGAACTTTTAAAATTCGGCCGTTCCAATCACGGTACTTGTATAAACCAGCGTCCCATCGTCAGAGAGGGTCAAAAGGTTGAAAAAGGGGAAATCATTGCTGATGGCCCCGCCACTGATCAGGGCGAACTGGCTCTGGGCAAAAATGTTCTGGTGGCCTTTATGCCCTGGGAAGGTTATAACTATGAGGACGCGATTCTTATATCAGAAAAGCTGGTTATGGAGGACGGTTTTACCTCCATTCATATCGAGGAATACGAGTGTGAAGCCCGGGATACCAAGTTAGGACCCGAGGAAATCACTCGTGACATACCAAACGTTTCTGAAGACATGTTGAAAAACCTGGATGATCGGGGGATTATCCGAATAGGGGCCGAAGTTCGGGCGGATGATATCCTGGTTGGGAAGGTTACTCCCAAGGGAGAAACCGAATTAACCCCGGAAGAAAGATTGCTTAGAGCCATTTTTGGTGAAAAGGCCAGGGAAGTCCGGGATTCCAGCTTAAGAGTACCTCACGGTGAATCCGGAAAAGTAGTTAATGTAAAGGTGTTTACCAGAGAGAACGGAGACGAGCTCCCACCGGGAGTTAACCAGTTGGTCAGGGTATATGTGGCACAAAAACGGAAAATCTCAGAAGGGGACAAAATGGCAGGTCGCCACGGCAACAAGGGAGTTATTTCACGCATTCTGCCGGTTGAAGATATGCCCTTCCTACCGGACGGAACTCCGGTTGAGATAGTCCTTAACCCCCTGGGTGTGCCATCCCGTATGAACATTGGTCAGATTCTGGAATGCCATTTGGGCTGGGCGGCTCAGGCCCTGGGGATGAATGTTGCCACCCCGGTCTTTGATGGTGCCTTTGAGCAGGATATCTTCGATAAACTCAATGAAGCAGGATTGCCTGAGAACGGTAAGATTGATTTATACGATGGGCGGACCGGAAAGAAGTTCGATAATCCTGTAACTGTGGGTTATGTATATATGTTAAAATTGGCCCACCTGGTTGATGATAAAATTCACGCCAGGTCAATTGGCCCCTACAGCCTAGTTACTCAGCAGCCACTGGGAGGCAAGGCTCAATTTGGGGGTCAGAGATTTGGTGAGATGGAAGTGTGGGCACTGGAGGCTTACGGGGCATCTTACACCTTGCAGGAAATCCTCACGGTTAAATCCGACGATGTGGTTGGCCGGTTAAAAACCTATGAATCCATTGTTAAGGGTGAGAACATTCCCGAGCCGGGGGTACCTGAAAGCTTCAAGGTTCTGATTAAAGAACTGCAAAGTCTTTGCCTGGATGTAAGAATTCTGGCTGAAGATGATAAAGAAGTTGAAATCAAGGATGCCGAGGAAGATGTCAGTGAAACTGAGAAAGCCCGGGAACTAGGGCTAGATATACCAATTCCGCCGCGGGCACCGCGAGTTGCAACACCCCGTAAACCGGTTGAAGATACGGGGGAAGAAGAGGAAGACTTTGAAGAAGATTACGAAGATGATGGATTTCTCGACGAAGATTCAAGCCCGCTAGAGGAAGACTTGGAAGGAGATCTGTAGGCAGGACTTCTTCTCGAAGGAGAAAGGAGAGTTGCGGTATGCCAGAAGTTAACAATTTTGAGCGCATGAGGATTTCCCTGGCAAGTCCTGAACAAATTCGTTCTTGGAGCAGTGGTGAGGTTAAGAAGCCGGAAACGATCAACTATCGTACTCTAAGACCGGAGAAAGAAGGTCTTTTTTGCGAGAAAATCTTTGGTCCGGTCAAAGATTGGGAATGCCATTGTGGTAAATATAAGAGAGTACGGCATAAAGGGATTGTATGTGACCGGTGCGGTGTGGAAGTCACAACCTCCAAGGTTCGCCGTGAAAGGCTGGGACACATTGAACTTGCAGCGCCGGTGTCACATATATGGTATTTAAAGGGGATTCCTAGCCGTATGGGGCTTCTTCTGGATATGTCCCCCAAGGTTTTAGAGAAAGTAATATATTTTGTTAACTATATCGTATTGGATTCCGGGGATACCCCTTTATTAAAGAAACAGCTTCTGAATGAACGGGAGTATCGGGATTACAAGGAAAAGTATGAAAATAAATTCCGGGTAGGTATCGGAGCGGAAGCGATTCAGGAATTGCTTCGCCAACTGGAACTTGATGATCTCTCACTTGAGATGAAGGAAGAGATTGCTTCTTCCAGCGGTCAACGACGCAGCCGGGCTATTAAAAGGCTGGAAGTAATAGAGGCCTTCCGCAATTCCGGCAATCACCCCGAATGGATGATTCTTGAGGTTTTACCGGTAATTCCGCCGGAGTTAAGACCGATGGTTCAATTGGATGGTGGCCGTTTCGCTACCAGCGATTTGAATGACCTATATAGAAGAGTTATAAACCGCAATAACCGCTTAAAGAGATTGCTGGATCTAGGAGCGCCGGATATTATCGTCCGCAATGAAAAACGTATGCTGCAGGAAGCGGTTGACGCTCTAATTGATAATGGACGTCGGGGAAGAGCGGTTACCGGGCCGGGCAATCGCCCCTTAAAAAGCCTTTCTGACATGTTGAAAGGTAAACAGGGAAGATTTCGTCAAAATCTCCTGGGTAAACGTGTTGACTATTCGGGCCGAAGTGTTATAGTTGTTGGCCCCTCACTTAAAATGCATCGTTGTGGACTGCCAAAGGAAATGGCTCTTGAGCTGTTTAAACCTTTTGTAATGAAAAAACTGGTGGACCGCGGTATCGCGTCCAACATTAAATCAGCTAAAAAGATGATGGAGAGAGGCAAGGACGAGGTTTGGGACATTCTGGAGGATGTAATTAAAGAGCACCCGGTTCTGCTTAATCGTGCTCCAACTCTTCACCGGCTCGGGATACAGGCGTTTGAACCCGTACTGGTTGAAGGTCGCGCCTTGCAAATCCATCCGTTAGTTTGTACTGCTTATAACGCGGACTTTGACGGTGACCAGATGGCAGTGCATGTACCGTTGTCGGCTGAGGCTCAGGCGGAAGCACGGCTCTTAATGTTATCGACGGGAAACATCTTGAATCCCAAGGATGGCAAGCCCGTGGTCACCCCGACCCAGGACATGGTTATTGGCTGTTACTATTTGACCCTTCAGAGAGGTGGAGAGCCAGGCGAGGGCAGGTTCTTCTCAACCCCGGATGAGGCCATAATGGCCTATCAAGTAGATGAAATCGGACTTCATGCCCCAATTAAAGTCCGAATGGACGGAAAAATTGTTGAGACAACCGTAGGCCGGATAATTTTCAATGAGGCTATGCCTAAGGAATTTGACTTCCTTAACAAGGTAGTGAGCAAGAAAGAACTGGGCGATTTGGTTTACAGATGTTACCGTACCTTCGGGAACGAAATAACGGCCCGCACGCTCGATTCTATCAAGCGGCTGGGCTTCACCTACGCTACCCGCGGAGGAATAACGGTAGGAATTGAAGACTTTAAGACCCCTGCGGCCAAAAAAGGTATTTTGGATGAAGCGGATATCAAGGTAGAAGAGATTGAAAACGATTACCTGACTGGATTAATTACCGAAGAGGAGCGTCATACCGCGATAGTTGATACGTGGAATGAAGCTACTGACGCGGTTACCGAGGAACTTAAGAAAAGCCTAGATCCTGATAACTCAGTTTATATGATGGCTATATCGGGTGCTCGCGGTAATTTCCAACAGATACGACAATTAGCTGGAATGCGCGGCCTGATGGCCGATCCTTCCGGCAGGATTATCGACTTGCCGATTAAAGCCAACTTTAGAGAAGGGCTAACAGTGTTGGAATACTTTATTTCCACTCATGGAGCTCGTAAAGGTCTGGCTGATACCGCTTTACGTACAGCTGACTCCGGGTACTTGACCAGGAGACTGGTTGATGTTTCCCAGGATGTTATAGTACGTGAACCCGACTGCGGAACCCATGAAGGTATTGTTGTTGATGAAATCAGAGAAGGCAGTGAAGTCATTGAAACCGTAGACGAAAGAATCGTGGGACGTTTTGCGGTTGGCGATATAAGACACCCCGAGACCAGGGAAATCCTGGCCAATGATGACCAGGAAATAGATGAAGAGATTGCAGAAGCCATAGTTAAGGCTGGCATAAAGCAGGTTAGGATTCGATCAACCTTAACCTGTAAAACCAGGCACGGGGTTTGTCAGAAGTGCTACGGGCGGAACCTCGCAACCGGCTATTTCGTGGAAATTGGGGAAGCGGTCGGCACGATTGCAGCTCAGTCTATTGGAGAGCCCGGAACCCAGTTGACCATGCGTACCTTCCATACCGGGGGTGTTGCTGGAGACGACATAACCCGTGGTCTACCCCGGGTAGAGGAGCTGTTCGAAGCCAGAAAACCTAAGGGCCAAGCTGTTGTGACTGAAAGACCAGGACGGGTAGAGATAGCTGATAATAAAGGACGTCGAGAGGTTCAAATTCTGGATGAAAATGACGAGGTAATAGAAAGTTATCTGGTTCATTTCGGATCACGGCTAAAAGTTGAAAAGGGTGATATGGTTGAAATAGGTGACGAGTTGACTGAGGGTCCACTGAACCCACATGATATACTTCGCACCAAAGGCAGCAGATCAGTACAGACTTATCTCCTGCGAGAGGTTCAAAAAGTTTACCGTATGCAGGGTGTGGAGATAAGCGATAAGCATATTGAAATAATGATCAGGCAGATGTTAAAGAAAGTCAGGATCGATGAAGCCGGAGATACGACATTGTTACCCGGAGCTTATACTGATGTTGCCGATTTCGAAGAGGAAAACACCAGGATTTTTGAAAGAGGTTACGGTCTGCCGGCAGTAGCCAAACCGATTCTTTTGGGTATTACCAAGGCCAGCCTAAACACTGAGAGTTTCCTCTCGGCAGCCAGCTTCCAGGAGACAACTAAGGTTCTGACCGAGGCTGCAATCAAGGGCAAGATTGACGCATTGATTGGCCTGAAAGAAAATGTTATAATCGGAAAATTGATTCCAGCCGGCACCGGTTTTTCACGTTACCGGTCCCTGGCAGTAGAAATTTCGGATAATAATTGACGTCAATGTATTGACGGTGATACAATTAATTTTGCGCATGTTTTATTGCACGGCAAATTGTCCGGGTGAATAGCCCGGGGATCAGATACAAGGGGGTAAATAGCCCTTTGGAGAGTATGCGCCAGGCAAAAAAAGCTGTTGGTTCCAAACAGGTCAGGAAGGCGATTCTCAAAGGAGAAGCTCGAAAAGTTTACATCGCTAAAGATGCTGAACACCATGTTACTAAACCACTAATTGAACTCTGTGATCAAAATCATATTGAGATAGAATTGGTTGAGAGCATGGAAGGTTTGGGAAAAGCCAGCGGAATTGCTGTTGGATCAGCAGCGGTAGCTTTGTTGGACGAGTAGGGGAAGGAGGTGTTATAGCAAGTGCCTACAATAAACCAACTGGTTAGACAGGGTAGAAAAAAGGTAGAGAGGAAATCCACCGCCCCGGCATTGGATGAATGTCCACAACGGAGAGGTGTGTGCACCAGGGTATTCACCACCACCCCTAAGAAACCTAATTCTGCCTTAAGAAAAGTAGCTAGAGTAAGATTGAGCAACGGTATTGAAGTCACGGCTTATATTCCAGGCATTGGCCATAACCTGCAGGAACACTCCATAGTGTTAATCAGGGGGGGCAGGGTCAAGGATCTTCCTGGAGTCAGGTACCATATAATTCGGGGCACTTTGGATACCGCAGGAGTTCAGAACCGCAATCGCGGCCGCTCCAAATACGGTAGCAAGCGGCCCAAGAAAACTGCAGCCAAGAAGTAGGCGGAAGGGAGGAACAACCTTGCCAAGAAAAGGGTCTGTGCCCAGGAGAGATGTTTTACCGGATCCGGTGTTTAATAGTAAGCTGGTTACCAAGTTAATTAACCAGATTATGTGGGACGGTAAGAAAAGTATATCTGAAGCAATATGCTATGGGGCTTTTGATATAGTAGCTAAGAAAACGGGAAAAGACTCCCTGGAGGTTTTCCAGGAAGCAATTAAAAATATCATGCCGGTGTTGGAAGTCCGCCCACGTAGGGTAGGGGGAGCCAACTACCAGGTCCCAGTAGAAGTTCGAAGCGACCGCAGGCAAACCTTAGCTTTGCGCTGGTTGGTGAGTTATTCCCGCAAACGCGGTGAAAAGACTATGGAGCAGCGTCTGGCTGGTGAAATTTTGGATGCTTATAATGGCACTGGCGGATCCTTCAAAAAGAAGGAAGATACTCATAAAATGGCCGAGGCCAATAAGGCTTTCGCTCATTACCGCTGGTAATCCCCACTGGGTGGGAGTTAGTCATGGATGAGGGTTATCCCAAATTACGAAACATCGGCATCATGGCTCACATTGATGCTGGAAAAACCACTACTACCGAACGCATCCTTTTTTATACCGGTAGAGTACACCGGATGGGAGAAGTGGACAAGGGTACCGCAACCATGGACTGGATGGTTCAAGAGCAGGAGAGAGGTATAACAATTACCTCTGCTGCCACTACCTGTGCCTGGAAAGATTATGTTATTAATATTATTGATACGCCCGGGCACGTGGACTTCACAGTTGAAGTAGAACGCTCATTAAGAGTCCTGGATGGAGCCATAGCCATATTTTGTGGAGTGGCTGGGGTTCAGCCTCAGTCGGAGACAGTCTGGAGACAGGCTAACAAATATAAGGTTCCACGCATTGCCTTTATTAACAAAATGGACAGAATTGGAGCCGATTTTTATCGAGCTTTGGCAATGATCAACCGGGATTTAGGGAACAAAGCTGTAGCTATTCAGCTTCCTTTGGGGGTAGAAGACGACTTCCGGGGATGCTATGATCTTATAAAACTGAAAACTTACACTTATCGCGATGAACTGGGGTTAGAGATTGAAGAACGAGACCTCACCGAAAACGAACTAGAATTCGTAACCCAATGGCGAGGTGAGTTGATCGAGAGACTTGCGGAACTTGACGACCAGATACTTGATCTTTATCTGGAAGGTCGTCCTGTAGACGAAGATTTGATTAAATCAGTCCTGAGGAGATTAACCCTCAAGAATGAATTGGTGCCAGTATTATGTGGATCCTCGTTTAAGAACAAAGGAGTGCAACTTCTTCTGGATGCAGTAATAGATTACTTGCCCTCACCGGCAGAGGTTTCAGCTGTGACCGGAGTCGATATGACTTCCAATGAGGAAATAATACTGGGAAAAACCGTTGATCAACCACTGAGTGCACTGGCTTTCAAGATAGCTGTTGATCCTTACGTTGGTAAACTTACTTACCTTAGAATTTACTCCGGCAGCATTAAAGCTGGCAGCGCCATTTACAACGCTCGGCGTAAGAGAAAAGAGAGGATCAGCCGCATTTTGAGAATGCATGCCAATCACCGTGAGGAGGTTGAAACCGCCTATGCGGGTGATATTATTGCCGCTGTAGGGTTAAAGGAAACAATAACGGGTGATACCCTATGTGACGAAAACAAGCCGTTATTGCTGGAGGCCATGACTTTTCCTGAACCAGTAATTTCGGTGGCCATTGAGCCCTGTAGTAAAGATGATGAGGATAAAATCGGGGAAGCCTTAAAGCGTCTGGGTGAAGAGGATCCCACCTTTAAGACTCACGTGGACCCTGAAAGCGGTCAAACAGTTATCTCAGGAATGGGAGAATTACATCTGGAGATTGTTGTTGACCGTTTGTTACGCGAATTTAAAGTTAATGCCAATATAGGGAAAACCCAGGTGGCCTATAAAGAGACTATCAGGGAAAAGATCAAGGCAGAAGGCAAATTTATTCGCCAAACGGGCGGAAGAGGCCAATATGGGCATGTAGTTTTTTACGTGGAACCGTTGGCTGAAGGTGAAGGATTCCGGTTTATTGATGAGACTAACCAGGGGGTGATTCCGCGAGAGTTTATTCCCGCTATTGAAGGCGGTGTTCGCGAGGCATTACAAGCCGGCATTCTAGCCGGTTATCCAGTTGTAGATATGAAGGTTAGTTTGATTGGAGGCTCCTTTCACGAGGTCGATTCTAACGAAGTTTCATTCAAAATGGCTGCTTCACTGGGAATCAAAGAGGCTCTAACTCAGGCCAGCCCATGTCTGTTGGAACCGGTAATGGATGTTGAAATCGTAGCCCCTGATGAGTATACAGGAGATGTAATAGCCGATCTTAACGCAAGACGAGGTAGAATTACTGGAATGGAGGAAGAAAAGGGTCTTAGAACGATACGTTCGCAGGTGCCATTAGCCGAGATGTTTGGATACGCTACGGATTTACGTTCCGCGACCCAGGGAAGAGGAACCTTTACGATGCAGTTCTCTTGTTATGAGGAATTACCCGATTACCGGGCCAAAGAGATTATAGCCAAAAGGTATGGCTTATCGATCGAAACTAGAATCTGAAAGGAGAAAGGTGAAGAATGGCAAAGCAGAAATTTGAGAGGACCAAGCCGCACGTAAACATAGGGACAATAGGGCACGTAGACCATGGCAAGACGACGCTGACGGCCGCGATAACATTCTGTTTGGCTAAGGAAGGGAAAGCGAAAGCAACATCCTATGAGGAAATAGATAAGGCACCGGAAGAAAAAGAAAGAGGAATAACCATCAACA
>JBLMZW010000117.1:0-4468 GCA_050259035.1 Chitinophagales bacterium
TGATAAGACCGGGACTTTGACCCAGAACCAGATGACGGTACGGAAGCTGGCGACTCTGGAACGGGAATATAGTGTTACCGGCGAAGGTTACGAGGAACGCGGGAACGTGGAATACCAGGGCAAAAGCTTCGAGCCCGGGTCCGATAATATTTTAAGAACCTTAATCGAAACCGGATTTCTCTGCAACCACTCCTCGATTGAAAAAGAGAAAGATGGATTAACTGTGCTTGGTGATCCGACAGAGGGGGCTCTGGTTGTTTTAGCTTCCAAGGCGGGAATTAAGGATAAGATCAAAATTGAGAGAGAAATCCCCTTTGATTCAGATCGTAAAATGATGAGTATGGTAGTCAAGAAAGACGGGACCTACCGGGTTTATGTTAAAGGAGCCCTGGATGTACTTTTGCCCCGGTGCATCAGAGTTAGCTCCAGTAAAGGGGATTTCCCCTTAAGTGATAAGAATCAACGGCATTTTTCCGATTTACAGGAGGCCTGGGCCGGCCTTGCCTACCGGGTCCTCGGCTTCGCCTACCGCAGCTTGTCCCCCGGGGAGGTGGGAAAGGCTAATGACGAGCAGCTGGAATCCGACCTAACTCTTCTCGGAATATGTGGGATAATTGACCCGCCGCGTCCAGCGGTATTTGGAGCTGTGCAGGAGTGTCTCCAGGCCGGAATTATTCCAATAATGGTAACCGGGGATCACCCTGCGACCGCTCTGGCTATAGCCCGGCAAATCGGAATATATGAGACCGGCGAAGTAATCGGGCCTGCCGAAATTGACCGGATGTCGTCTGAAGAGTTGGCGGCTGCAGCAATGAAGGTACGGGTATTTGCCCGAGTTTCCCCTCAGCATAAGTTTAAAATAGTGAAGGCCTTAAAGAAAAAGGGTCACGTCGTGGCCATGACCGGTGATGGGGTGAATGATGCTCCAGCGGTTCGGGAAGCGGATATCGGGGTTTCCATGGGTATCGCGGGAACCGAGGTTACTCGTGAGGCTTCCTCCATGATTTTGGCGGATGATGATTTTGCCACCATTGTGGCTGCGGTGCACGAAGGCCGGTCTATTTTCGATAACATAAGGAAGTTCATCCGCTACCTTTTAGGATGTAATATCGGCGAAGTTCTAACCATGTTTCTTAGCAGCCTTCTGGGGATGCCTTTGCCATTGCTGCCCATTCAAATTCTCTGGGTTAATCTGGTGACTGATGGCCTGCCGGCCATGGCCCTGGGGTTGGAACCCCCCGAACCGGAGATCATGAAACGCGCTCCCCGTAAGGGTAATGAAAGTATATTCTCGCGGGGAATGGGCTGGCTGATCACTGGGAGAGGCATTTTTATCGCTATTAGTACCCTCTTAATTATGGTGATTGGCCTCACCTACACCGGGCTTAAGGGCAGTCAGGGACTGGAATTGGCCCGCACTATGGCCTTAACCAACCTGGTGTTTGCCCAACTTTTCTACGTTTTTGAATGCCGCTCTGAAAGGTATTCCCCCTTTGACCTGGGTTTTCTCAGTAATCCATATCTGGTCGGCGCAGTTTTGTGCTCAGTGACAATGCAATTGCTGGCGGTATATTTGCCGGTATTTAACCGGATTTTTGGTACTACGCCTCTCCAGGCCTGGCATTGGGGAATAATATTGATAATTGCCGGGAGTGGCTTAATCATTAAGTTCTTGCGTTATTTGATCAGTTTAGTTGCTGGGAACCGTTTGGGGTATGTTAAACTGGAGAACGTAGAAGCTGTTACGAAATAGTTTATATGCATAGTATATAAAGAATGAAAGGTTTCACATTGTTTTGGAGTATATTGGATTAAAACCCGGATGGGTTTAACAGGAGGTAATGATGCGTTTTATCAAGATGCATGGGCTGGGAAATGACTTTGTGATGGTCGAGGATAGTGAATTGCCCGAGAGCCGGGATTTGTCTTCTCTGGCAGTGAAAGTATGTGACAGAAAATTTGGTATTGGGGCCGATGGGCTGATGGTTATTGGGCCTGACCCCGATTTCGATATATATATGCGCATTTTTAACTCAGACGGAAGCGAGGCGGAGATGTGCGGTAATGGTATCAGGTGCATCGCCAAATACGCCTGGGAACAGGGGCTGGTCCGCAAGGAGACCATAGCGGTGAAGACCCTGGGTGGACCGCGTTATCCGGAGTTAATCTTTAAAGACGGACAGGTAGATAAGATCAGGGTGGATATGGGGGAACCGGTGCTAATCCCGCAAGATATTCCGGTTGTATCGTCCCTGAATCCGGTTATAGGTGAGAAGATTGCTGTAGATGGTAGGGGTTTTACCTTCACCGCAGTATCGATGGGGAACCCGCATGCGGTGGTTTTCGTTGACAGTTTAGAGCACATACAGATCAGCAACTGGGGTCCGCTAATAGAGGTCCACAATATATTTCCCCGCAAAACCAATGTGGAATTTGCCGAGATATTGAACCGCGGCGAAATTAAGATGAGAGTGTGGGAAAGAGGGGCCGGAGAGACATTGGCCTGCGGGACTGGAACCTGCGCTACGCTGGTGGCAGCGGTGCTGAATGATAAGACCGACCGTCAGGCAATGGTTCATTTGAAGGGCGGAGATCTCTTTATAGAGTGGTCGGAGGCTAATAACCGGGTCTACATGACTGGCCCGGCCACCGAAGTCTTCCGCGGTGAATTCTGACAAGGGGACGGTTCTCCTGTCAGCTCAATTATCTACTTATACAATCGGGAAAGCAGGCACGAAATTCCTTAAAACGGGGGTTTCGTGCTTTTTTGAGGCCCGGGAACATAACCACTCGCTCCTGGTCTCCTCGCTAGTAACACCAACGGCTTGTCTCGCCGACGGCGGGCGACCTCGGTTTGACTCGGGGAAGTTGCTTGAGCGTAAGCGAATGCTCGCGTCCCCATGTCAAACCGTCCTAAAAGATAGATGCAACATCCAGTTGCCCTAACCCGCCGCTGGAAATCGGTCTCAACTGCGCCGGGTGTTGCAGCGGCTCGTCGAATGTCGCTCGTCGGCTATTTTCCCGGCCTTCCCCAGGTAACGGCATATTGTCCGGGGGAGGCAAAATGTGGTGATATTATTTCTACTATTTGCTAATATTACATCAGGCTCCAAATTTGTGTTTAAAGAATATAATTGCTTTGACTGATTCTTTTAAAAATTAAAGAAGGGAAGGGTTATTTTGCGTTGTTGGATTAAGCTGTTACTATTGACGTTAGTTTTGGCGGTGGCTGCCGTCCTATTGCCGGGGGTTAATACGGAGGCTGCGACCTTTACCGTTACTAACACGGATGATTATAGTTCAACTGATACGGTTATCGATTACTCGCTGCGCTGGGCTGTAAACCATGCGTCCGCAGGCGACACGATCGCCTTTTCGACTGCTTTGTCAACCCCCGTAACCATTACCCTCAAAGAGCCGCTGGCGATCAACCAGTCGGTAATTATTGATGGCGGAAATAATATCATATATCCGGTTACCATTAACGGCAACTACTCTTACCGGGCCTTTGTGGTAACCAACGCCTCACTTACCCTAAATAATTTGACCTTGTACCAATGCAAGGCTCCGGATAGTTCTGCTGGTGGTGCAATTTATTTTACCGGCAGCGCATCCAGTGACAACCTTCTGATGAATGATTGCAAGATAATCGGCAGCAAAGCCGACAATGGCGGCGGAATTTATTGCGACGGTGCGGCCAGTGCAACGTTTAACAATTGTATCTTTGACACTAACACTGACCTTAGCGGAAGCGGAGGCGGACTGTATATCACTAATAGCGCGAGCGCCGTTCTCTCCGGCTGTAGCTTCAACAGTAATCATGCCACTAAATATGGTGGAGCGATATGTTGCATGAATTCTGCACTGAACATAGGCAATTGTAATTTCAGTGACAACAGTACGCAAGAAGGACATGGCGGTGCCATATATGCCGATGCTGAGGCTGGCAACACGAGAATTCTGGCGCTTAGCGAATGCAGCTTTAGAAACAGTGCTGCTAAGGACTGCGGCGGTAACTTATATGTATCCAACTATAATACCTTTACGGCAGACTGTTGTCTATTCATGTCCAGCACCGCCAATGCCAAGGGCGGAAGTATATATACGGATTCCGTTGTCACTTCAACGCTGACCCGCTGCACTTTCGACGGCAATGCGGCGGTTCAGGAAGGAGGCGGCCTATATGCCAATTGCCCTGGCACGATCACTTTGACTAACTGCACCTTTAAGGGTAACCAAGGGGGTTCGAACGCCAACATTTACGGTGGCGCAGCTTACATAAACGATGCTACCCATTCGGGGACAGGCGAACGCTTTAGTGTCACCAATTGCACCTTTGTTGATAATACGGCAGGCGATATCGATGGAATGTATATGGACTACATAGATCAAGTTAGCCTGAGCAACAGTATTTTATGGGATGAAGTGCCATGGGGATCAATCAATGTCAGTGGCTTCTCATTTGGCC
>JBLMZW010000118.1:0-3283 GCA_050259035.1 Chitinophagales bacterium
CCAATGCCTTGTCAGGAACAGAGATCAATCTAACCTGGTTGGATAATAGCCCTACTGCGACAGGATTTAAGCTAGAACGCAAGGTAGAAGGAGGCACTTTTAGCGAAATAGCCAACTCGGCAGCTCATATTACGGCTTATAAAGATACCGGACTTACTCCGTTAACCAAATACATATACCGGATTAGTGCTTATAATAGCGCTGGAAACTCGGGCTATTCCAACGAAGCTTTTGACTGTACCCTCCAGGGGAGCTCCCAGCCCCAGAATCCCGCGACTGGAACTACCATTCTGCGTTTCTTTCTTAACAATATCAGGTACTACATTAATGATAAGGTTAACTCCATGGATACCGCCCCGATATCCAAAGACAAACGCACTTTGCTCCCTATCCGCTACGTGGCCACTCCCCTGGGAGCAGACGTGAATTGGGATCCTGTTAACCAAAAAGTAACTGTAACCCTGGGTAATACAGTATTAGAACTCTGGGTCAATAAGAATATCGCCCTGGTAAACGGGGTGGAGAAACATATTGACCCGGATAATGCCTCAGTAGTACCGATAACTGTTCCCCCGGGCCGTACCATGCTGCCGCTAAGATTCATCGCTGAGAACCTGGGCTGCGATGTAGACTGGGATCAGATAGCTCAAGAAGCCAAGGTCACCTATCCTAAAACCAAGTAGGTCAAAAAAAATGTAAAAGGCGGGGCCTCACAATTCGGGCCCCGCCTTTTTCCTTCTGACAAGGGAAGGTTCTCTTGTCAGGTTTTAAGTTGGGGGAAAGCTGGGACAAATAGCCGATGAGCGACATTCGACGAGCCTTTGCAACATCCGGCGCAGTTGAGGCCGACTTCCAGCGGCGGGTTAGAGCAACTGGATGTTGCACTACCTGCCACTACTATCACGGACGTAGTGTTGGCAGGTTACCCGCCGCCGGCGAAACAAGCCGCTGGTGTTGCTAGCGAGGAGACCAGGAGCGAGTAGCTTTTGGCCCGGCTTAAATTGGGTAAGACAATTGACCTAACAAGAGAGCCGTCTCCTATTAGCTTTCGAAGTCAAACTGATAGTTGGTAAGGTTCAATTCGTTTCGCATAGCGATCATATCCCTTTGCAGGGGACCATTTACCGGAACGCCTCGATCCTTGCGGTATTGTGAAGCCAGGTATTCCTTCTCCCCAGCGGTATAAATCCGTTCTTGGCCAGATGCTTTGGCAGATGAACGTAGACTCCGTAATATCTCACCGGTGGTATGTTTGAACTCATCCAGATTGGTGAAGGCTTCAACGTTAATAGCCATAAAGAAATGCCCCAGTGAATAGGGACGGGGATTACCGTCGGGGTCAAATCCGGATAAAGCCTTTAAGAAAGTCCCTCCCTGCAAGGCGGCAGACAAAATCTCAACCACAGTTGCATAACCATATCCTTTATACCCGGCATTCTCCTCACCGATTCCGCCTAAAGGAGTTAAGGCCGCCTGCCCGGTAACCAGGTCTTTTAAAACCTGCCCGGTATCAGTTCGGGTTCCGCCCTTCCGGTCAATAACCCACCCCTCGGGCAATTCTTTGCCTAACCGCTCATAAACCTCGATTTTTCCTCTCTGGGTCACCGAGGTGGCACAGTCCAGAAGAAACGGGAAAGGCTCATCAGAAGGAATACCAAAACTCATAGGATTAGTGCCCAGCATGTTCTCCACCCCAAAGGTCGGGGCAATGGAAGGCCGGGCATTGGTTCCGGTTATACCGATCATTCCTGCTTCAGCACCCATCAAGCAGTAGTATCCGGCGATTCCATAATGAGTTGAGTTTCTAACCACGGCCATCCCCAGACCAAGTTGTCTGGCTTTCTCAATAGCCATGCTCATGGCCTTGTGCCCAATAACATGGCCCATCCCATTATGGCCGTCAATCACTACAGTGGTCGGGGTCTCGCGAACTATCTCTAAACGGGTTACCGGCTCCTGGATTCCGGCCCGGATTCGATCATAATAAATCGGTTTTAGGCGGCCAATTCCGTGCGAATCTATTCCTAACCGATCGGCGGCTACCAGCACATCAGCACAAATTCGAGCATCTTCCAGTGGAACTCCCACCCCTTGAAAAACATCAACCATAAAGCCATGCATATAATCAAACGGCAACCATACGCAATCCTCATACATATTTGATAAATTCCTTTCCCCATACACTTTTTCTAATTATACTTGTTATTCGAAATCTATGGTACGGATTTAAGCCCGATACGTGTCCAATTAAGCACTTACTTAAGCGCCTGGCATTTAGACATCTAATTTCTAGTTCTAGAAGGATTTGCTGTCTCATTTGATGTATTAGTGTCTAAGGGGGGATAAATATGAATTCTGTGCCTAGAACTTTTTCTAAGGTCAGGGGGATGTGGGGGGTTTTTGCCGGTAGGGGAGTTAAACCAGTTTCATTAGGTTTGATATTAGAAAAACAAGCCCGCAAAAGTCCAAATAAACCCTTAATTCTATTTGAAGATCGGATTATAACTTACCGCCAGTTTAATGAAGAAGCCAATCGCTATGCCGACCTGTTCATCTCCCGTGGATTCAAAAAAGGGGATACCGTGGCTCTGGTTATGAACAACCGACCCGAATACCTTATTGTTCACGCCGGGCTGGCCAAAATCGGCGTGATTCCAGCTCTTATTAATAACAATCTGAAGGCCCATGTTCTGGCTCATGCCATCAACATCTCCGCCGCTCGAGCCGTAATCCTGGGGCATGAAATGCTCGACAGCTATCAGGAAGCAACCACAGAAATCGAACTTCAGCAGCCAAAGACTATCTTTATTGAAAAGGAAACACGGGACCTTACTACACCGGAAGGGATGGAAGATTTAGCACCTCTTCTAAGGAAAGCCTCTCCTCAAGACCCGGTTCAGACAGCCACTATCAATAGTGCTGATACTTTAGAATATATATATACCTCCGGGACCACCGGGTTGCCGAAAGCGACCATGGTTCACCATGGCCGCTGGATTCAGCTGGCCTACGCTCTAGGAGGCAATTCTCTGAACATGATATCTGATGACATCATGTACTGTTGTCTGCCACTTTATCATAATAGCGGCATTAACATCGCCTGGGCTACTACCCTTTTCCATGGCGCCACCATTGTCATCCGGCGCAAGTTTTCAACCAGTAATTTCTGGACTGACGTTCGCCGGTACAGGGCTAATATGTTCATTTATATAGGTGAGCTCTGCCGTTATCTGAATAATCAGCCGGTTCAGCCTGACGACGGTGACAACCCCTTACAATACAT
>JBLMZW010000119.1:0-6120 GCA_050259035.1 Chitinophagales bacterium
ATCAGAACCGGTGTGATATTAACGGAGTTTTCCACCGAATGAGTGCTGCACCGGTTATAAAGGACACCCGCGTTCTCCTGCCAATCAGGTACGTAGCTGCTCCGCTGGGTGCTACCGTGGATTGGAATGCCAAAAGTAAAAAGGTCACCATTAGCCTTAATGGAACCGTGCTTGAACTGTGGATAAATAATAATACCGCGAAAGTAAACGGTATAGCCAAGCCCATTGATAATCAAAACGCCTCCGTTACCCCGGTAATTGTACCCCCGGGCTCTACCATGCTGCCCTTGCGCTTTATCGCTGAAAACCTGGGCTGCGATGTAAACTGGGACCCTGTTAAGAAGGAAGCCATAGTAACATATCCGAAGATCTAGCAAGGACATTTTTTTCGTCCCTTTATATATAGTAGAGCAGTCGCTATCTTATCAGTTTATATATGTGGTATAAAAGTATTAGTTGAATAGTATACGGGGAGGAATGCATACGCATGAGGAAAAAAGCACTATTAATTGCGGTTTTAGTTTGTTTTGCCGGTCTGTTTATTTTTGATCTACCGTCAGCTCAGACAGATGACTCAGTCCTTGATTCGAGCATACATATAACTGCCCCCGCTACCGGTGAAACACTGATAGCTGGGGAAACATATGAAATCAGATGGAATGCGCCATCAGAAATCGACGACGAATACGAATATGAATGGAAAATATATTATTCTCTCGATGGCGGCAATATCTGGGTTTCAACCTATGATACCAAGCAAGATATAAGCGACGAGTCTGGTATCTATAGATGCTCCTGGAAAGTGCCATCGGTAGTCACAACTACCGCACGAATAAGGGTTGAACGAATCATATGGGATTTGGACGATATTGAGAACAATGACGAAACAACAACAGATAACTTTTATAACGACATCGGCAACTTTTCCATAAAAGCAGCTACCAATATTTCTAAACCGGCTAAACCTTCCAATTTGGCTGCTACAGCTGTTTCTGGCAACGCCATCGACCTTAGCTGGACTGACAGTTCCTCTAATGAAACTGGCTTTAATATATTTCGCAAACTTAAGAACGATTCGGACTATACCAGCATTGGCAGCGTTGACAAAAATATCACTAATTATCATGACACCGGACTGAGACCAGAGACCAAATACTACTACGTTGTAACTGCTTTCAACACCGATGGGCCTTCGAATTTCAGCAACTGTGCCGATGCAACCACTCTTGAGTTAACCAGACCGTCAGCCCCGTCAGGGCTAACGGCTGCGGGTATTTCCACTTCTGAAATAAACCTGGTATGGAAAGATAACTCTAGTAGCGAGACTTTTTTTAGAGTGGAGCGTTCGTCGAACCAGTCAACAGGTTATGCGGAAATAGCCCGGTTACCAGCCAATACTACATCCTATAAAGATGCAGGCCTACAGATTAATCTTACATATTATTACCGGGTGCAGGCCGTTAATAGTGTGGGTGATTCAGATTATTCCCCCTCGGCTAGTGCCAAAACCATTTCCGAAACTAAACCGCCCGCAGCAACTGCACCGACAATGACTATGAAATTCACTATTGGTCAAAACCGGTGCGACATTAACGGGGTTTTCCATCGAATGGGCGCAGCACCTGTGATAAAGGAGACTCGCGTTCTCTTGCCGGTCAGGTATGTGGCCGCCCCGCTGGGTGCAACTGTGGACTGGAACGCAAAAACTAAAAAGGTCACCATCAGCCTCGAAGGAACCGTTCTTGAACTGTGGGTTAATAAGAATGCCGCGAAAGTAAACGGTGTGGTCAAACCCATAGATAGTCAAAATTCTGCTGTAACCCCGGTAATAGTGCCTCCGGGCTCTACCATGCTGCCCTTGCGCTTCATTGCCGAAAACCTGGGGTGCGATGTAAACTGGGATCCTATTAAGAATGAAGCTACTGTAACCTATCCGAAAATCTGATAGGAACGTTATCATTCAAAAACTGCGGGGGGGAAAGAGTCTATGGGTAAAAGGGTACTGTTGATTGCAGTGTTTGTTTGTCTGGCAGGGCTGTTTATTTTCAGTCCTTCTATTGCCAAAGCTGACGATGATCCGGTCCTGGATTCAGATATACTTGTCTCTGCCCCCGCTGCCGATGAGGTACTAACCGCCGGAGAAACATATGACATCACCTGGCACGCCGATACCTATCACCCGGGGGTCAGGATATTTTATTCCTTCGACGAAAGTGATCTCTGGATTCCAATTGTGAGCAACAATAAAATACGGAAAGAGGCTGGAATCTGCCAATATTCCTGGGAATTACCATCTACGATTACAAGTACTGCTCAGATAAGGGTGGAATTGATTGACGCCAAGGAAAGTTATGAGGGTTCCTGGGAACCTGACAAACTGGTTTGGCCAATCGAGGATGTAAATCAAATACACCGTTACTATAATGACAGCGGCGTATTTGCCATAAAAGCATCAACAGGCAATACAAAACCTAACAAGCCATCTGATTTGGCCGCAACTCTCGTCTACGGCGATACGATTGATCTTAGCTGGATCGACGAAGCTTCTGACGAAACTGGCTTTAATATACTGCGTAAGACTTTGGATGACGTGAGTTTTACGAAGATTGGCAGCGTTAATAAGAATATCAATTCATTTCACGACATTGGGCTTAAGCCCAAAACTACATACTATTATGTTGTGACCGCCTACAATGCCGAAGGTTCATCCCGTTTCAGCAATTGTGCAGTTGCTGCCACTTATGACTTTCCTAAACCGCCGACACCATCAGGTCTAACGGCAACGGCGGTGTCGAACTCCGAAATAGACCTGATATGGAAAGATAGTTTTATTAACGAAAGTTCATTTAAACTGGAACGGTCATTGAAGCAGGGAGAAAACTATTCAGAAATAGCCAGCCTGCCGGCTAATACCACATCCTATAAGGATACCGGTCTTGCAGAGAATACCACTTATTATTATCGAGTTAAAGCTATTAACGGTGCGGGAGATTCGAGTTACTCGCCACTTGCCAGTGCAAAGACCATGTCAATAAATCAACCGCCCGCAGCACCTGCACCGACAATGGTTATGAAATTTACTGTTAACCAGAAACAATGCGATATTAACGGGGTTTTCCACAGAATGAATGCCGCACCTGTTATAAAGGAAACCCGCGTACTTTTGCCGTTCAGGTATGTGGCCGCTCCGCTGGGTGCGTCTGTTGACTGGAACGCAAAAAGCAAAAAGGTCACTATCAGCCTCAAAGGAACCATTCTTGAACTATGGGTTGGTAAGAATACCGCCAAAGTAAACGGTGTGGTCAAACCCATTGATAGTCAAAATCCAGCCGTAACCCCGGTAATAGTGCCCCCGGGCTCTACCATGCTGCCCTTGCGTTTCATCGCTGAAAACCTCGGCTGCGACGTAAACTGGGACCCCGTTAAAAAAGAAGCCACCGTAACCCTCTGACAAGGGGACGGTTCTCTTGTCAGAAAACCATTTCCGTCTATTTTTTTATCAATCAATGCATTGCTGCTCTATTCGAATACGCCGGTACTGAATAAAAAGGGGATAATTTTATGATTGATTCGGATAAGCAGTTCTTTGCCCGGCCAATAACTGAAATAATTACATCGCGGCGTTCCGTTCGGACTTACCTGGGTAATCCCCTAACTGATGGATTAAAACAACGTATAAGCGAGTACATAAAGGAAATACAGGCCCGGGCAGATATTGAAGCAAGATTTGAATTAATCGATTCAGATGTGGCCTTAAATACCAACGGAGCCCGTTTGGGAACGTATGGTGTAATAAAGGGGGCTTCTTCCTATATCATCCCTGCAGTAAACATTAAGACTGACAATATAGAACGATTCGGTTACCTCTTCGAAAAGGTCATTCTATTTGCTGCCTCTATTGGGTTGGGAACCTGCTGGATGGCTATGACTTTTAAGGGTCATGAATTTGCACAGGCAATTGGACTAAAACCCGACGAATTCATTCCTATTGTTACTCCGATCGGTTATCCGAAAAATGTTACCCGACCAATTGATGCCATATTCAGGCTCTCTGCCGGGTCTAATTCTCGAAAAGATTGGAACCAGATCTTTTTCAACGGTGATTTCACCAGGCCCCTGAACAGAGATGAATCAAGAGATTACACCATGGCTCTGGAAATGTTAAGATTGGCACCTTCGGCATCCAACCACCAGCCCTGGCGGATTGTGAAAGATAATAATACCTTTCATTTTTATCTGCAGCGAACTAAAGGCTATAGAAACAAATATGTTTACGATATTCAGAGACTTGATGTGGGAATTGCCATGTGCCATTTTGAATTGACCTTAAATGAAATGGGGATAAAGGGAACCTGGCTCCCTCAAGAGCCAAGAATTAAGAATGTTCCTGATGAAACCCTGTATATTACCAGTTGGGTCCGAGAATAAACACTGATAATGGGGGCGGAAGATCCGCCCCCATTTATCTTATTTTTTAATGCTGATAAAACAAGCCCCGCAAATGGTTCCCGCTTTTTTATCATAGCCGGAACCGGCCGCGCTGACCAGCTTAACCGGTTTAATTAAGGGTTCAACTTCAGTCTGGTACTGTTCAACACTACTATCACCGTCATACTTCCTTAATGCATCGCTTAGTATATCAGTAAATGATTCCACATTAAAATACAGCACCGGTTGCCAGTTCGCCGGATAGGGGGCGAAAGCGGTGCGGTAGTTTTCATCCTTGCCCAGACTTTTTTTGTTTTTTAGAGCCATCTCTAGAACCTCAGGTGAAGATCCCACGACCAGAGAATTATCACGCAGACCCAAACCCATAATCTCTTTTTCCATGGTCTCGGAAGTTGCCCAATTATAGTCGGTCATACTTATTATGTAGGCCGGGTTATCATTGATTTTCTGGCTGTCTGCCTTAATTACCCCGGTCTTGCTCTCTAAGCTGTCCAGGACTTTCTCGGTCTTCGACTGGGCTGTTTCTTTATCGTTAACTCCCAGAGTCATTATCAGGCTGAAAAAGGTATTTCCCGAAAGCTCTTGTCCAAAAAGTTCCCCATGCTCCGGCAGCACAGCCAGTGTAGCGTCGCCCTTCAATACGTTCAAAATATCGTCTTCCAGGTCAATTCCGAGCGTTGATTCCACTTCATCGAGCCCGTTTTCAACATCTGAACCCAGGGTGCCCTCGTCCAGTATATACTTGATGCTGCCGACCAGTTCCGGGCTGCTCACAAACCCTATGGTCTCAGCCGGAAGTATTTTCAGAGTAGAATCGAAACCTTTGTTGTCCGCATCAGCTTTCAAGTAATCCGGAATGTTATCATCGCAGGCCAACACATAATCGCTGCGGATACCGGTGTCTTCAATGGATAAGGATAACCCAATACTGTTGAATCCTTTTAGCTGATCAGCGAACTGATCCAGATCGGGTTCATCCTGTATAGCAGCGTTTATTACCTCTTCGTAGTTCACGAAACATAATACACTGCGGTTCCAGGGAAGGCTCTTCGCGATCTTTTGGTACTCCTCATTCTGGGTCAGACTTTCCTCTTCGTCCTTGCCACTAGCCCGGTCTATTGTATCCTTCAGGAGATCCTTACTGCTGGAGAGCATAAGATAGCCTTTGGCCTGTGTAGCCGCAAAACCACCGGATTCATCATAGGTAATGGTCACATCTTCATAGGACTCCTCATCGGTATCCCCCTGTTCCTTGGCCATTATCTTAATAAAATCATCAGCTTTTTCGGTATTCTTGGATTCGACAGCCAGAACAAAGTCTTCCTTATCTATTTCCGGCATAATAAACGCCGCTTCCTTGCCTAACCAGGGCTTAATGTCTTTCTCGAAGTCGATATCCTCTTCCATTTCATCCTGCAGCTGTTCCATGATTTTATCCATAGCTTCTTTGGTATCCGGCTCAGAAATGTAGGATTCCCAGAGTTGGTTAGCATTACGATATTGGAGCACATTGGGTTTCACTGACATAAAAACTTCGGTATCTTCAGGGGCCAGACGGGCAATCTCTGCCGCACCAAAATTCCCCATGGCATAAACCGCCCAGACACCTAGAATCAATATCACGGCTACTCCGGCCATTATCCAGGGGACCAGTTTAGTTGCGGCGGGTAA